>JAEEGW010000083.1 GCA_016280525.1 Clostridiales bacterium | reverse complement strand
TACGACAGCGCGACCTCGCAGTTCTTCATCGTATCCGGCGAATCAACAAGCTCAAACGTGTCTAACTTAAACGGAAAATACGCCGCGTTCGGCAAGCTGACGTCCGGCTACAACGTGCTTGCACAGCTTGAAGCGGTCGCAACGGACAGTAACGACAAGCCTATAGAACCCGTAACGATAAAATATATCAGAGTAGTTGACTGAAAGGAGTAAAAAATGGTAGTTATAGAAATGGAAAACGGCGGGATAATGGAGCTTGAACTCTATCCCGAAAAAGCGCCGATAACGGTGGCAAACTTTGAAAAGCTCGTAAAAAGCGGATTTTACGACGGGCTCGGATTTCACAGGATAATAGAAGGCTTTATGATCCAGGGCGGCGATCCGGAAGGCAACGGCACTGGCGGTCCCGGCTGGGAGATAAAAGGCGAATTCAAGTCAAACGGAGTAGACAACGACCTGAAGCATACCCGCGGAGTCATCTCCATGGCGCGCGCGGCGGATCCGGATTCGGCAGGCTCTCAGTTCTTTATAATGCACAAAGACGCCCCGCATCTTGACGGAAACTACGCGGCGTTCGGCAAGCTGGTCAACGGCTACGATGTATTAGACGAAATAGCGACGACGCGCACCGGCTTCCGTGACGAGCCGAGATATCCGCAAATAATGAAAAAAGTTTTTATAAAGGAGTAAGCAAAATGAAATACGGCATACAGCTATACAGCATGCGCGATCTGGCGGAAAAGGATTTTGAGGCGGCGGTCGCAAAAGCGGCTGAAATAGGTTATTCAAGCATTGAATTCGCCGGCTTTTTCGGCAGGACCGCTGAGCAGGTGAACGGGCTTTTGAAGAAAAACAACATAGAGCTTTTCGGCACGCACTCCGGCATATACGATCTTATAAACGATTACGAGGGGACGCTTGCGTTCCACAAGGCGATAGGCAACAAGAATTTCATCATTTCCCACCACAATCTGAGGACAAAAGCGGAAATAGACGAATTCGTGGATATGGTAAACAAATATCAGCCCATGCTTGAAGCGGAGGGCATAAAGCTCGGCTACCACAACCACAGCATGGAATGGCTGCCGAACGAAGAAGGTATTATATCCCACCCCGAGCTGCTGAGCAGAACGAACATCAATTTTGAGATAGACACGTTCTGGGCGTTCAACGCCGGACGCGATCCCGTCGCGCTCATGGAGCAGTACAAGGACAGGCTTATGTCCATACACATAAAAGACGGCTTCAAGGACGGCCGCGGAATGCCTCTCGGCAAAGGCGAAGCGCCGGTAGAGGCGGTTTACAGAAAAGCCGTCGAGCTTAACGTGCCGATGATTGTTGAAAGCGAAACGTGCGATCCGTCCGGCCCTGCCGAAGCGCAGATCTGCTACGACTGCTTGAAGTCGTTTGAGTGATAACGCCATGGAACTGATACAGAGCTTTTCCGTTGACCATACGAAGATCGTCCCCGGCATTTTCGTAAGCCGTGTGGACGAGGTGGGAGAAAAAAAGGTCACTACGTACGATATACGGCTCAAAAAACCGAATATCGAGCCGGTCATAGACGCGGCGGCGATGCACTCGCTTGAGCATATAATAGCCACGACCATGCGCAACGACCCGGAATGGAAAGACGAGGTCATCTACTGGGGACCCATGGGATGTATGACCGGTTTTTATCTCATTTTAAAAAACGACCGCCCGTCGCGCGATATTTACGGCCTGATACTCAAAGCGTTCCGATCCGTTGCCGACGCGGAGGAAGTCCCGGGCGCGACCGCCGTATGCTGCGGATATTACCGTATGCACAATCTTGAAATGGCGAAATACTACGCGGCGCAGTTCGTTACGTATTTAACGGAAAACGCCGGCAAACCGGAGATATTTGAATACCCGAAAACAAACCGTCTTGTGACAGAACACGGACAGGATTTCTATGATTCATAAAAACAAGGCGCGGTGACCCGCGCCTGTTTACTGTAATATCAGACCCGTCTTCTCTTCTCAAAGAAGGTGCCGGCAGGCCGACGATTTGTGTGCCGTTTCGGCACTTTTGGGGCTCCCGCCCCCCCTGACCGCCCCAAACCCCACCACCCCCCCCGAAATATCGGGGCTTTTGCGTCGCCGGCCGCGCGCGGGGGTCCCCCCTTACGTGAAATCCCAAAAACTCGTTCCTCGTTTTCGGGGACCCCCTACCACCCGCGCGCCTGCCGTTTGCACCCCCTCAGATCTATGATCTGTGGGAGGGGACAGGGGGGTATGGGGGGTTCTCGCCGCAAGGCGAGCTTGAGGGGTGGCCCGGGGTTCCCCGAAAACGAGGAACGAGTTTTTGGGGGTTCACGGGTGGGGACCCACCATAATTCGTCGGCGCAGCCGACTCCGCTTTTTGTTCTTTATTCTTTCTTATTTATTCTTTATTCTTTAAAGACGGACGACCAATGGTCGCCCCTACATTGATTTAACGGACGACCAATGGTCGCCCCTACATTGATTTAACGGACGACCAATGGTCGCCCCTACAATAATTTTTAATTTTCGTGACCAACTCCGCCCTAACCGTTACTTTATAGGTGAAGGCCTTTAAAACGGAGAAAAATATGCAGGATAATGAAATAATCGGGTTGTTGTTCGACCGGGACGAAAAAGCCCTGTCCGAGCTTGGCGCAAAGTACGGCAAAAAACTGCTCGGTATAGCAAAAAGTATGCTTGACAGCAAAGAAGACGCCGAAGAATGTGTAAACGACACATATTTAGCCGTCTGGGATAACATACCGCCGGAAAGACCGGTATCGCTTTTTGCGTACATATCAAAAATACTGAAAAACACGGTGCTCAACCGTCTGCGCGACAATTCCGCGCTGAAACGCGGCAAGGCTATGACGGTATGTATTGACGAGCTCGGCGACGTTTTGCCGGACAATGAAGACGTGTTTGACAGCGTTGCCGCATCCGAGCTGTCCTTACTGATAAACAGATTTTTATCATCGTGCAGTCAGGATGAGCGCGATATATTCATTCTCCGTTATTACGGCTACACAGCAGTATCCGATATAGCGAAAAAATACGGCTTTACTCAAAGCCGCGTTAAGATGACGCTCAAACGGTGCCGCGACAAGCTGGCGCAGTATCTTGAAAGGAACGGTTACGGAATATGAAAAACAGCGAAAAATTAAACGAAGCAATAGGAAATATAGACAATAAAATGATAGAAGCGGCGTATGAAAGACAGGCGGAAAAGAAAAGCCGCTCCGGCGTATGGCAGATAATAGGGATAGCCGCGTCGTTTCTGTTTATAGCGGCGTTCGCCGTCGTGCTCTCACGCTTTGCCACAAAAACGGTAAATCCGTCCGCTTCAAGCGGAACGGATACGGCAAAAGAACAACTGCTGTACGAAAAGGATTTTACGGATCATTATGAGCATAACATCAAATTCACATCGGACGACGGTACGCTTGATTATGAACTGAAGCTGATTTTGCCTGTAGACGAGCGTTTCTTCTTTAAATGTTATGCAAAGGTAACAAATAAAACCGACAGCAGTATACAACTGCACAAAACAGCGGATCATAATTCATTCTTCTATCTAGAAAACATCCTCAAAAACGCGGAATACGAGCAAACGTTTGTATACAACGGAAACGCAAAAACAGACACGGTAAGCCTGAAGCCCGGCGGATCGTACGAAGAGCTTTTGACGTACACAGACGGCGTAAAAGCGTATATGAAAAGCGATTACGTTCAAAACGTACACGACGTTTCCGGTTATCTGACCGTCACCGTAAACCTTGATCCGGAAATGTCAAGGACGTGGGGCAAAAGCTTTACCTGGTTTGAAGGCAGCTATTTTAAAAATAACGGAAGCGCGGCAGATATCGTGTTTATGACGCCGGAAGAGCTTACAAACGTAACGAAAATACACGTCACTTCCCTGCCGGAAGGTTATGATTACAGCTTTGAGGGAGAAGGCGTGAAACCGATAACGGATTATTTAGCCTCGCTTCACCCGGTATCGATCGACGACAACGACGGATATATAGACGGCATGACGTGGGTCATAGAGCTGACTTACGCCGACGGGACGGTAAAAGAAATATATCACATAGGCAATACTTATATTCACAAAAGCGACGGGAACAAAAAGTATTATAAATTGACTTATGAGGAAGCGAGCAAATTTGATTCCATTATAGGAAGCGGCGAAAACCGTACGGAAGACGCTGAAATCGAGCTTGTCTATATTTCACAGATCAGAGAAATAAACGGATATTCTTACTTTGAAAGCGAGGCGGAGGATGAATGGCAAAGCGCGGTCTCGGGAATGAAGCTCAGAGACGTGCGAAAAATAATCTCCGTTGCACAATGTATGCCGTCTCTTTTACCGAAAGACTATCTGGTCTTAAACGTCGGCATGGAGGGTTCAGTCTATAGCGCGGAAAACGCTCATTCGATATCATGTACGTTTATTGACGGTATAGATACAGATCAGGACGGAAACTTGATAAACAACGGTACGTATAGCAGCCTGTCAATTTTCCTCTATAAAAAAGACGCGTATGAAGGCAGTGAGTATATAAGTAAACTTGCAGACAAATATCAGATAAAAGGAGTTCTGTCCGCGGATTCGATATACGAAAAATATTCCGGATCCGAAATCACCTGCACGTTTATGATCGAGACAGATACGTATTACGTTTTATACGAATACAGAGGATATGAAGGCGGGAAAAGAAATCTGAGCAGCAAAAACCTGTACGAGATCGCAGCCTCCGCGCCGTATATAAAAGAAAACGGATATACGCCCACCGAAATAACCGTTACAGAACCTGTAACGGAAACAGACAGGTACGCAGGTCTGTTCCCGGATGATTTCAGCTTTACAATAGTCTGGGGCACGTACGGTATAAGCTCATACAACAGCAAAACAGGGGTTTTGATCAAGTCTAAAGACGCGACGGACGTAAGCAGATACACAACGACGTATAAAGCGTCGAATGAAGTGCTGTTCAAGATATACGAGCTTTTGTTTGACAAGATCAAAATAAACTCATATCCGGATGAATACGATCCGTTTAATTCACCGGACGCGGAAACGCGCATGTCATCCAGTCCAAATCAAACGATCATAATAAGTGTGACAGCGTACGGCGAGGAAAAAACGGTGAGATGTGAGAATATATACTTCGGCAGCAAAGGCTATGACGAGCGCGCAACCCAATTCCTTGAAGCGGAATTCGCAATAGTAGATTTTCTGGCACGCACGGACGAGTGGCAGGCGCTGCCTGAATACGAATTTTTATACGATTAAACAAAACGCTCCCGGCGGGTGATCCCGCCGGGAGTTTTCGTATAACAAACCAATGAAATCCGCCTTGCGGCGGGTTGACTGTAGGGGCGATCGCCCGCCCTTCTCGTCACGAAGTGACATATCGCATCGAAGATATATCGCGCCGCAGGTATATCGCATTCCGCGTCAGCGGAATATCTCGCGTCCCGACAGGGACTTCATATTTTCTTCGCAAATGCGATATACGCTCACTCTGTTCGCGTGCTATATATTTGCGTACCGCAAATGCGATATAATGCTTACGCATTGCGATATGCGCTCGCACAGCGAGCGCGTGAAAAGCGGGCGATCAATGAATCGCCCCTACATTAATTTGTTTTATTAAAACGGGCGACCAATGGTCGCCCCTACATTCTGTATCCTGAATTCTTAATTCTCACTGTCCGCAATGCTTTTTGACGTCTTCCGCCGTTATGGTTATCGCCTTTTTCTCCGCGTCGGACGGTGCTTCGTACATTATGTCGAGCATCAGCCGCTCGACTATCGAGCGAAGTCCGCGCGCACCGGTGTTGCGCTTTATGGCTAGCTCCGCTATAGCCTCGCACGCGGAATCGTCAAACTGCAGATCGATCCCGTCAAGCTTCAACAGCTCCGTATACTGCTTTGTGAGCGAATTCTTAGGCTCGCGCAGTATGCGTTTGAGCGCCGCCACGTCAAGCGATCCGAGCGTAGTTATAACGGGAAGTCTGCCGACAAGCTCCGGGATAAGTCCATATTTGACTATGTCCTGAGCCTCCACGTTTGCAAAAACTCCCTTCTCCGCCCGCTCGGACTTCGTCAGCTTTTCCGCGCCGAACCCCACCGCCTGGCGACCGAGACGCGCCTCTATTATCTGCGACAGACCGTCAAACGCGCCGCCGCATATAAACAGTATATTTTCCGTATTTATCTGTATAAAATCCTGGTTCGGATGTTTGCGTCCGCCCTGTGGGGGAACGTTTGAGACCGTTCCTTCAAGAATTTTTAACAACGCCTGCTGTACGCCCTCTCCGGAGACGTCGCGCGTTATGGAGCGGTTCTCGCTTTTGCGTGATATTTTATCAATTTCATCAATATAGATTATGCCGCGCTCGGCAAGCTCTATATCGTAATCAGCCGCCTGGATGAGCCGCAGGAGGATGTTTTCCACGTCCTCGCCTACGTAGCCGGCTTCCGTCAGAGTCGTAGCGTCCGCTATTGCAAACGGAACGCGCATCGTTTTTGCAAGCGTCTGTGCTATATACGTTTTGCCGACGCCGGTCGGACCGAGCAGAAGCACGTTGCTTTTCTGTATCTCGACCTTATCCTTATCCTGCTCCGCGGCTTTTTTCTTCGCGCGGCCGGGCCTCGTTTTTTTTAACGACAAAATGCGTTTGTAGTGGTTGTATACCGCTACGGAAAGCACTTTTTTCGCGTCGTCCTGCCCTATGACGTACTCGTCAAGCGTGGCTTTGAGTTCTTTCGGCTTCGGAAGCGTTTCAAACGAAAGCTCGCCCGGCTCGGCGGATGCGTTTTTGCCGTACGCTTCGTCCGATATTTCGGCGCAGGCGTCTATGCAGTTATTGCATATCATGGCGTTGGAAACAGGCGACGGTATAAGAAACGCTACCTGGTCCTCCGTCCTTCCGCAGAACGAGCATACTCGCGGTAATTTATTTGTGGGCATTTATTTTTCCTTTTTGTTTTTAACTATTTCGTCAAACAGACCGTATGCCAGAGCCTCCTCCGCGAACATAAAGTTGTCGCGCTCGGTATCTATGCAGATCTGCTCGTAGCTCTTGCCCGTGTTCTCGGCAAGTATGTGATTGAGCCTTTCCTTGTTCTTCAAATAATAATCAAGGTGCAGCTTCATATCGGTTATCTGACCCTGCGTTCCCGCGGAGGGCTGATGGATCATTATAGTGCTGTTCGGCAGCGCGTATCTTTTGCCTTTTGCGCCGGAGCTGAGCAGAAACGCGCCCATGCTCGCCGCCATACCGACGCAGATAGTGCTGACGTCGCACTTGATATAATTCATCGTGTCGTATATCGCAAGACCGTCGCTGACGGAGCCGCCGGGGGAATTGATATAGAAATAAATATCCTTATCCGGATCCTGCGCTTCAAGGAACAGCAGCTGCGCTATGACGACGGACGCGGTGGCGTTGTTTACCTCCTCGCCGAGATATACGATCCTGTCTATTAAAAGACGGGAGAATATATCGTACGAACGCTCGCCTCTGCTCGTCTGCTCAACGACGTACGGGATAAGCGTGCTTTTGTCAAATTTATCCATTATGTTACCTCTTATTATTCGGCTGTGTAATTCGCGGCGGCTTCAACAAGCTCCATTGCTTTCTTTACTTTAAGATCTTCGTTTAAGTCTTCTGCAAGAATCCTTGCCTTTACCTCTTCCGCTTCCATATTATATGTCTTTGCTATGTCTGCGTATTCCGCTTCGGTCTCTTCTTCTTTGACTTCGATTTTTTCAAGCTTTGCGATCTCTTCAAGCGCCAGACGGAGTTTGACCTGTCTTTCGGCGCCCGGTCTGAACTGCTCTTTCAGCTTGTCAAGCGTCATGCCGGTGTACTGAGTGTAAAGATCGAGGCTCAGTCCCTGGCTTCTTAATCTGTTGTCGTAGCTCTGAAGCTCGGCGTTTACTTCGTTATCGAACATGACCTCGGGGATGTCCGCCTCAAGCTTTTCGGTAAGCTGATCTATTATCGCGTCTTTCGCTTCGTTATCTGCTCTGTCCGTTTCTCTCTTTTCAAGTTTGGCGCGAACGTCGGCTTTGTATTCGTCTACCGTGTTGAATTCGGAAACGTCCGCCGCAAAATCGTCGTCAAGCTCGGGAAGCTCTTTTTCGTTTATGGCGTGGATCTTGCATTTGAAGACCGCCGCTTTGCCGGCAAGCTCTTTTGCGCCGTAATCCTCCGGGAACGTGACGTTAACGTCAAATTCCTCGTCTATGGAGTGGCCCGCGACCTGATCTTCAAATCCGGGGATGAAATGGCCGGAACCGAGTTCAAGCGGCTGGTTCTCCGCCGTGCCGCCTTCAAACAGCTCGCCGTCAACGGAGCCGGAATAATCAAGCGTCACGGTGTCGCCGATTTTGGCGGGTCTGTCCGTTATCTCAACGGAGCGGGCATTGCGCTCGCGTACGGTCTGTATCTCGGACATAACGGCTTCGTCCGTCACTTCGTTTACGACCTTCTTTACGGTAAGGCCCTTGTAGCCGTCTATCTTGACTTCGGGTTTGATATAGAACTTAGCGGATAACGTAAGTCCCTCTTCGTTTAATTCAACGAGATCGAATTCCGGCTGTGAAACGGGTTCAAGTCCGGATTCTTTCAAAGCGTCGGGATAAAGCACGGGGATCATATCGTTTACGGCGTCCTCGTAGAAGATGCCGGAGCCGTACATTTTTTCAATAAAATGCTGCGGCGCTTTGCCCGGACGGAAGCCCGGAACGGACAGCTTGGGCGCTTTGCGGCGATAAACAGCCGTGACCGCCGTATCAAAAGTTTTTCTGTCGCAGCCGAATTCTATAACGCGAACGTTTTTCTCCGGCTCTGATACTGATTTAAAGCTCATTTTTTTATTTCCTTTCGTATGTATACTGTTTATTATTATCGTATCGTATCTATTTTACACACAATGTGTATTTTGTCAATCATAATT
>JAEEGW010000012.1 GCA_016280525.1 Clostridiales bacterium | reverse complement strand
TGTCTTTTTCATTTGAATAAATTATAAAACTCCGTATTTGTAACACATTTTATGTCGTTTGCTTCTGTCATTATGCTTATCAATTCGTCAAGCCGGCCGTCCGTGTTAAAGAAATCAAGCTCGTACGCGTGGCACCAGACGCAAAACAGCGCGTCTTCGTCCGTTTTTAGCTCCGTGAAGCTCTTTGCAAGCTCTATAGTCCTCTCGTCCGATAAAGAACAGGTCGGACGCCAGATCATAAAATCCTCCGGCAGTCTGAAACCGTACGTTGACTGTACGGCGCGACTGTATCTTATATCGGTCGTTTCAAGTATCGTCTTTATCGTTTTTTCGGTCGCCTGAAACTCGCCGCCCGGCCACGACATACCTACCGGCGCGTAACCGAATATGCGTTTTATATTGTCCGCGTCGCCCTGTACCTCTTCCGTTATCTTCTCCGGCGTGTCGTCGTAATAAGACAAGGAAGGGTGGTGAAGCGTGTGTACCGCGACGTCAAAGCCGTCGTAAATGCCGGTTTTTAATTCCTCTTCGGTAAAGCGCAGATGCGGAACGTCCGGTCTGCCGAACTGCTCTCCGACCCACGCCCAGCTCGCGCCGAGAAGGCCCGTGTTTATAAAGAACGTGCAGCCGTAAAAGTTGTGTTTTTTGAAAATGTCTATGGCGCGCAAGTCCTGCGTAACACCGTCGTCAAAGCTGAAAGTGAAATATTTGCTCATTTTTACCTCATTCCGCCGGTATATACGCCGGTATTTCGTCCTTGAACAGCTGATAGAATTCCGCGTTTGTCACAAGTATTACGTCTTCCGCCTCGGATACCGCTTTGATGAATTCTTCAAATACGTCCCAACTGTTGTTCGCGTCAAATTCGAATCCGTGAGCAAATCCGTAGAACAGCATATCCTCTGTGCATTCTTTTTTCAAAAATCTCTTGAAATAATTGAGACATCCGCTGTTCGACATGGAGCACGTCGGTTCCCAGATAAGGAATTCCTTCGGCGGATTGAACTTCGTATACTGGAAAGTCGTACCGCGGGCAAATCTAAGATTCGTGTTTTCGTAAACGAGCTTTCTCGTCGTGTTGGTCTGTTCGGCGCTGCTGCCCGGCCATGCCAGACCCGCGGGATAAATACCGGTAAGGTTGAATATGTTTATAGCGTCCGTGATAAGCTCTTTCTTTACCATCTCCGGGTTGTTGTCGTACTGCTTCATGGACGGATGATTGAGGGTGTGACATTCCAGATCATATCCGTCGTAAATGCCGGTCTTGAGTTCTGCCATGGTAAAGCGTTTATGTTCAACTTCTTTTCCGAGCATCTGGCTGACGTTTACCGTCCAGTCAACGCCGCAAAGTCCGGTATTTATAAAGAACGTGGCTTTCGTTATGCCGTATTTTTTCAGTATCTGAATAACTCTCAGATCCTGCTGCGTAGCGTCGTCAAAGCTCATGGTCACGTATTTTTTCGGCGTGCCGTCGCGCACTATGCCGGACTGCGTGCCCGCTATGACGGCGCAGTAATCGAGCGCGTCGTCAAGAGTGGTGAAGAAGCCTATTTCTTTGATAAACGCTTCCGATCCTGCCTGCGCCTTACTGGTAGCCCATTCGACGCGCATGGTGGAAAGGTATTCATCGTTTACGGCTTTTGTCGCCGTCAGATCCAGTATTATGTAATGGTATTCGCCGTCCGGCTTATAAGAGACCAGCTTGGAGCCGCCGCTCGGTTTGCTTCCGTAAAGTCTTAAATCGCCGTCAGTGTTCGATTTTATCTTAATAACGACGAACGAAGCGTCCGCGCCGGTAAGCGTACGTTTTTCCTTGATGCGCGCGTATTCGGCAACGTTTATGTTGAAGCGCGGATTTCCGGTAGACGCGGCGGTGTATTTAAGCGCGATGCCGTTATCCTTGATAGAGATCTCGGTGCTTCTCAGATCGGTAAACAGGTCCTTTACGGAGTCGTCCCACGTTCTGAATATGTTATCGTCCTCGTCCGGTTCCTCCGGCTCGCCCGTCGTCTCTTCGGTTTCGGTTTCTTCGCCCGGGTCTGTCGTCTCCTCGGGATCGGTTATCTCCTCTGTCGTTTCTTCGTCAGACGCGTCGTCTTCCTTGCCGTAGAAGATCGCATAAGTCGGGTCGCTCACGTGTCTGAAAAGCGCCACAACGTCTTTATTGTCGACCTCGCCGTCGGCGTTCGTATCGCAGGCGCGCTCGTCCACCTCGGACTCGTCTCCGCTCAGATGGCGGAAAAGGGAAACAACGTCTTTGTTGTCAACTTCTCCGTCTTTGTTGATGTCGCCGGGAGTCTTATCTGCGGCGGTAACGCTGAAAAGCACTGCGGCGGCCATGGCGATGCACAGAATGGCGGATACGCCTCTTAAAAATATCTTTTTCATATCTCCTCCGAAAAATATTATTCGTTATCCAGAATTACGGCGGGTATCTCGTCCTTGAAAAGCTGATAGAACTCGGATACGGTAACGCGCTCTATGCCTTCCGCCTCCGCTACCATCTTTATGAACTTTTCAAGCTTGTCGTAACTGTTGTAGATGTCAAGCTCATAGCCGTGTCCCCAGCAGAAGAACAGCATATCCTCGGTACATTCCGCGTCAAGGAACTTCTGAAAATCGGAAAACAGCGTGGCTTCGCTTATCTCCGCCGTAGGTTCAAGCCACAAAAACTCTGTCGGCAAGTCGAACTTGTGAGTTGACTTCGTTCCGCGTCCGAGCCTTATGGACGTGTTTTCATACGCTATTTTCATAAGCTGCCGCGTTACGTTCGGATCGCCGCCCGGCCACGCCATGACGACGGGGTAGATACCGGTCAGCTTGTATATGTTTTTAGCGTCTTTTTCAATTTCGTTCGTTACTTTTTTGACGTTGTTCTGATACTGATCGAGCGGCAGATGGTTGAGCGTATGCACCGCAAGATCAAATCCGTCATAGATTCCGGATTCAACTTCTTTTTTGGTAAAACGCACGTGTGAAACGCCTACGCCGGACGTCCAGTCAACGCCGTAAAGACCGGTGCTGATAAAGAAAGTGACGTCGTAGTAATTGTATTTTTTGCACATTTCGATTATCTTGAGGTCCTGCTGCGTAGCGTCGTCAAAGCACAGGCAGAAATACTTTTTCGGCGTACCGTCGCGGACGATGCCGGAATCCATACCGGCGTACACCGTCTCCGGTGTGGTGTCTTCCGGAACGGTCTCTGTTTCCGTCTCGGTCTCCGTTTCCGTCTCGGTCTCAGTCTCCGTTTCCGTTTCGGTGACAGGCTCCGTTACAGGCTCCGTTTCCGTGACTTCCGGCTCACCGGTGCAGGCGGCAAACGACATAAGCAGCGCGCCCAATAATAATACGGTAAGAATGCGTTTGAAATTCATATCGGTATACCTCGCTTTCTGCTTCATTCTACCACAAATCAAGTAAAAAGTAAAGATATTTTTTGTTTTTTATTGACTTAAAATACAAAATATGATACAATAAATAAAAAAATAAGGAGCAATACAATGACGGAAGCCGAAAGACTTAAAAACCTTGCCGTGCCCGCGGGTCCGGTAGACTGTGTTTTAGATACGGATACTTATAACGAGATAGACGACCAGTTCGCGCTGTCGCTTTTGGTAAAGCACGAAAAAACGAACGTAAAGGCGATCTACGCCTGCCCGTTTTTCAATATGAATTCGTCGTCGCCCGAGGACGGCATGGAGAAGAGCTACGACGAGATAATGAATTTGCTGTCGTTAATAGGCGACGAAGATATGAAGAAAAACGTTTACAAGGGAAGCAGGGAATACTTAAAGGATGAAAAGACGTACGTTGAAAGCCCCGCCGCAAGACACCTGTGCGAGCTTGCAATGAATTACAGCAAGGAAAAACCGCTTTACGTCGTGGCTATCGGCTGTATAACGAACGTCGCGTCGGCTATTCTTATGAAGCCGGAAATAACGGAGAATATCGTAGTCGTCTGGCTCGGCGGTCACTATACTTCGTGGATAGATACAAACGAATTCAATATGATGCAGGATATCGCCGCCGCAAGAGTCGTTTTCGGCTGCGGATGTCCGCTCGTTCAGCTTCCGTGCATGGGCGTGGTGTCTGCGTTTTACGTCTCCGGACCCGAGCTTGACTATTGGTTAAAAGGCAAAAACGCGCTCTGCGATTATCTTGTAAAACATACGACGGAAGCGGCGGAAGAGTACGCAAAGGGAAGAGTATGGAGCCGCATAATCTGGGACGTCACCGCGGCGGCGTGGCTGTTGAACGATGGCGGACGCTTTATGCTCTCCGAGATAATCCATACGCCTATACCTGAATATGACCACCAGTACGCGTACGATAACAGAAGACACTTTATGTGCCGCGTGACGCACATCCACCGTGACAACCTCATGCAGGAACTGTTCAGGGTGCTGGCAAAATAAAAAACGGGAGCGAAAGCTCC
>JAEEGW010000082.1 GCA_016280525.1 Clostridiales bacterium | reverse complement strand
TTGCCGCTCGGATACTACGTATTAAAAAACTGCGGAAAACAGAAAAACATAGCCTTCTGCTTTATAATGCAGACCGTTGCGGCGAATTTAGGCGGTATGCTCACGCCGTTCGGAAACCCGCAGAATTTATATCTGTATACCAAATTCAACATATCAAACGCGAACTTTATACGCATAATGCTGCCGTCGTTTCTGCTCTCCGTAACGCTTATAACGGCGTGTTGTCTGATATTCGTAAAACCGGAGCCGCTTTTCGTAAAAGAAGAGGATATGCGGCTTGATAAAAAGAGAAGCGTTATATACGGCGCGCTGTTTATGATATCCGTTCTTATGGTCTTCCGTTTCTTACCGTACTATATAGGCGGCGTTATAATCTTAGCGGCTATACTCATAATGGACAGACGCGCGCTTCTGAAAGTCGATTATCCGCTTTTGCTCACGTTCGTGTTCTTCTTCATCTTTTCCGGCAACGTTTCAAGGATAAGTCTGTTCCAGAACACGCTCGGCGCACTGCTGAACAAAAACGTGCTTCTCGTGTCGTCTTTATCGTGCCAGTTCATAAGCAACGTTCCGTCCGCGATACTTTTGTCCAACTTCACCACGTCTTATCCGCTGCTTCTCGTAGGCGTCAACATAGGCGGCGTAGGCACGCTCATATCGTCTCTTGCAAGCCTTATAACGTACAGAGAATATACGAGCAGATACCCGAAGGATTCCAAAAAATATCTGCTTGAATACTCCGTCATAAGTTTTTCGTTCTTATTGGTCCTCATACTGTTCAATCTGTTTCTTTATAAGTGATCCCGGCGTCTCCGTACAGCTGTCACGGAGGCGTTTTTTTATTAAAAATATAAAACGTGTTGATATAATGTTATATTTCAACAAACTACCACTTGTGACTATTGACAAAGCGGGAGTTTTGTGATAAAATAAATACGCAAAAATATAAATCATAAGAAAGGAAACATAAAAATGGGACTTATTAAAGCTATCGCGGGCGCGTTAGGCGGCACTCTTGCCGATCAGTGGAAGGAATTCTTCTACTGTGATTCCATACCGGAAGACACACTTATGGTCAAAGGCGAAAAGAGGATCACCAACCGCTCAAGCAACACGAAGGGCAACGATAATATAATTTCAAACGGCTCCGGTATAGCGGTTGCCGACGGTCAGTGCATGATCATAGTCGAGCAGGGCAAAGTCGTTGAATTCTGTGCGGAACCCGGACAGTTCACGTGGGACGCCAGCTCCGAACCCAGCCTCTTCGCAGGCAAGCTCGGCACGTCCATAATAGAGACCTTCAAGACCATAGGCAGACGTTTCGCTTACGGCGGCGACACCGGTAAGGATCAGCGCGTTTACTATTTCAACACCAAAGAGATACCGAACAAGAAGTTCGGAACGCCCAACCCCGTACCGTTCAAGGTCGTTATAAACGAACAGCTCGGATTCAAGCTTTCCGTAGACTTGAAGATCAACGGCGTATATTCGTATAACGTTGTCGACCCGCTGCTCCTGTACACCAGCTTCATGGGCAACGTAGCGGACGAATTCAAGTGCGAACAGCTTGACGGAATGCTCAAGGCTGAGCTTATCCAGGCTCTGCAGCCCGCTCTGGCCGTGCTTTCCGCAAACGGCGTATCATACGACCAGATCCCCGCTCATACCGTTGAGGTGCGCGACGCTCTTAACATAGAGCTCAAAGATACGTGGGGCAAACGCGGTATAGAGGTCAACTCGCTCAACATCAGCGTACCGTCGATACCCGAGGATCAGAGAAAGAAGATAACCGAGTGGGAGGAAACTTCCATGACGCTGAATCCCAACGTAGGCGCGGCACGTATGATAGGCGGCCAGATCACCGCTATGAACACCGCGGCAGGCAACGAAGGCGGCGCGATGAACGGCTTTATAGGCATGGGTATGGCTATGAACGCCGGCGGCATGAACGCTTCCAACCTCTACGCCATGGGTCAGAATCAGCCCGTACAGCCGGCTCCCGCGGCTCCCGCTGCTCCCGTAAACGGCTGGACCTGCCCGAAATGCGGCACGGTGGCGACCGGCAACTTCTGCCCCGACTGCGGTGAAAGAAAACCCGCTCCGGCGGCAAGCTGGACCTGCCCGAAATGCGGCTCCGTAAACACCGGTAAATTCTGCTCCGACTGCGGAGAGAAGAAACCCGAAGCGGCAGCTGAATGGACCTGCCCGAAATGCGGCACCGTAAACAAAGGCAAATTCTGCTCCGACTGCGGAGAGAAAAGACCCGAATAACTGAAGTTCTGAATAAATCTCTGAATGCATCTTGGCGCATCTTTTTCCGCATTATTTTGCCGGAAAAATTTTGAAGTACCGTAGTACATCGTCATTTTCCCGGCTTCATCCTGCAAAAAAATCTGCAGCCAATCTGCACACTTCGATTTAATCATCACTTCTAAAAAATAAGAATAAGGGCTGCCGTTTTTACGGCAGCCCAAATTAAAATAATGCAAAAAATATTTAACTGGTTCAAAAACTACTGGTATTACTATAAATGGCAGGTGATCGTTTCCGCTTTCCTGCTTTTTGTTGTTATTTTCTGCGTCGTTCAGTGCTCAACGCAGGAAAAGTACGACATACATTTTACGTACGCCGGGCAGAACGCCATATCAAATCAGATAGACGATATACGCTCCGCCGTGCGCGCGACGTTCACGACTAAAGAAGAAAAAGAGTCAAAAGGCATATCGGTGCGCGATATCATCTGGGTAAACGACGAGCTTGCGGCGCAGTATCAGAGAAACGATATTTATTTTGATCCGAAGACTAACGCCGACAACGCAAAGCTGCTTTTCAACGAAGCGGCGTCCGGCAACTCGTTTATTTATATCATAGACAAACAGCAGTACGAAAAGCTCAAAGCGGACGGCATTTTTGCGCCGTTGTCCGACGTTTTCGGCGAAAAGACGCCGGAGCACGCGATCGACGAATACGGCATAGATTTTTTGCAGACAGATTTTGCAAAATACTTTGACGTGTTCAAAGAATGGGAAGGAGACCTTGTCCTGTGCCTGCGCTCCGGCACTTTGTCCGAGAGCCTTATAAACCGGATAAAGGGGAGCAAGCAGTACGAGAAGTCGTACAACCTTCACAAACAGGTATTTATTGATATTGCTACATTCAAGGCGGGTTAAAAAATGAAAAAATACGATATTGCGGCTTTTATCT
>JAEEGW010000081.1 GCA_016280525.1 Clostridiales bacterium | reverse complement strand
GGAAAACGATATTATACTGATTAAACCTTATCAAATACACGAGATATCAGCCGCGGCGGGAAGCAGTCGTTATTTATACCTGTTTTCTCCTGAGCTTTTACCCGATGTTTCCGACAGTTTCAAACGGTTCGAACTGAAAAATCCCGTAGTTCACCTTGAAGACAATATACAGGATTTGCTTGTAAAAGAGATAAAAAACGCGAACATAATAACAAAAAAAGGAATACTGTATTTGCTTTGCGGATGCCTTTATGATAACATAGATTTTTCAAATAAAGCAACCACTAAAAAGGACAGAACGGTTTTACACAGAATATTCGAGTTTATAGAAAACAATATCGACGGGTCATGTACGATCAATTCGCTTTCCCGCGCGCTTGACCGGACGCCTTCGTATTTATCGCAGCTGTTCTCGTCTAACATAGGGATACCGTACGGAGAATATGTCAGGAAAATCAGGATCAACAGAGCCTGTAATTATCTTTTGAATACCGATGACACGGTCCTTGATATCGCTATGCGCTGCGGTTATAATTCGCTTGTGAGTTTCAGCCGCAGCTTCAAAGCTTTGACCGGCGAAAATCCAGCTGATTATCGTAGAAAAAACACAGCAGATATTAAAAAACAGGGTCTGTAATTTTAAAAATCTAATGAATTGTTAAATCAGGCGAAAGAAAATATATAGACAAGTATTAAAATATCAAATATAATATAATTATCGGATTATCGGAAACACGCCCGGATTTTTCCGTTTTGTCAGTGCGGCTCCCGTTACCCTGTGCCCCGTCAGTACCCCTGTACAAAACCGGGCGGGCGCGGTCGCTTTATCCTATGCGTTTGAAGAATTATCCGTGTTGTCCCGCGGCCGTCCGGAAACCTCCGATTCATGCGCTCCGGACGGTCACGGAAATCGTAATTACGTTGTTCATTTTGTGGTTTCACAAACAAATAAAAATTATTAAGGAGGAAGAAAACAAAATGAAGAAATTATTGGCGATAGCAATAATCGCTGTAATGACGCTCGGTCTGTTTGCCGTATCGGTGAACGCAGCCTCCGACGACATAGTTGTCGATCTCAGCGGTGCAACCGGCAACATTGACGTCAAAGTTGAAGGCGGAAAAGTTATATGCACGACGACAGGAGGCGACCCGTGGGTCTCCATTCCGGTTGACAACATAGACACTTCCGTTTACAATTACTTCACTGTCAAGTACAGCGCTACCAAGGAAGTAGGCTCCAACAACACCTATCTCATGGACACTTCCGTTAACCCGGGTTACTCCGGAACTGCCGGCACCTGGGCTCCGCACGGCATGGCGGGCACGGCTGACGGCGCCGCTCATACTAAGACGTACGACATAGCGGCAGATTTCCCGACGATGGCGGGAACGACGCTTACCGGCGTTCGCTTTACCTGCTGCAACGATATGGACGGCGTTTTCACCGTTGAATCCCTCGTATTCAGCAAAGCAGCTCCCTCGGAGACCGAAGAACCCGCCGGTTCTTCTCTTCTGAACAAGTGCTTTGATGAAGGCTATGCGGCTGACGGCGTCGGTCGTGCAAAAGGATGGGCGCATATTGCAAACGGCACAATAGGCGAATTCGGTTACCGTATAGACGACGGTAAAAACGTTTTTGACGCTTCCTACGCTGCTTCCAGACCCGACGTACAGGAGGCTTTCGGCGTTGACGCGACGGTTGCCGACGGCTTTGAAATGACGATAGACATTTCAAAAGTCGCAAAAGGTGACCATACCATCACGTTCGTAGTCAAGGCTTCCGACGGCAACGTATTCGATATGGGTTCATATGATTTCACAAGCACGTATGAAGGCCCCGACGAGAATCCCGGCACCGCCGACGCTTCCGTTATAGCGATCGCTACCGTAGCGTGCATCGCTCTCGCGGGCGTTGTTATCGCAAAGAAAGTAAGATAATTACAATCAGATCATTACAAAAGACCGCTTTTACCGGCGGTCTTTTGTAAAATCAATGACTGATGAGTCAACAGAATAACGGAGGTTTATATGAAAACCAAAGCATTATGTATCTGTCTTGTTTTTCTGATGCTTTTTCCGCTTGCATTTTACGGCTGTGCAGGACAATCTGCGGAAACGGAGGTGAATACCGGATCCGATACGCAACCTGACACGCAAAACACAGCGGAAGAGACTACGACAGAACCGGAAGTATCGGACGATCTGCCGGAGACGAATTATAAGGGCAGGACGATACGCGTTCTTGTGGTAGACAGAGGTCAGTCCGACTTTTATACAGAGGATCATGAAACGGGCGAAACCATCCACGATGCGGTATTCACCCGTAATAATAACGTATCGGAACGGTTTGGCGTCAAATTCGAAGTAATAGTCGAGACGGAGGACGGCGCATCTGCAAAGCTGAGCAACAGTGTAAAAGCCGGTTCGGACGAGTATGATATTTGTTTTCTGCATATGGTCAACGGAGCGACAAACGCCATGAACAACGACGTCCTTCCGTTTGACGAGTTGCCGTACGTTGATCTTTCCAAACCGTGGTGGGATAAATCCGTATCTGACGGTTTCTCCATAAAAACCCATCTCATGATGGTAAACGGCGATATAAGTCCGTTCAGCTTTGGCACTACGGCGTGCATGCTGTTCAATAAAAAGCTGTTCGAGAAAAACGACTTTGGATCGCCGTATCAGCTCGTAAGAGAAGGAAAATGGACGCTTGACAAGGTAAATGAGCTGACGAAGGACTTTTCGCAGGATAACGACGGCGACGGAAAAATAACTGCCGGCGGCTCTGACCAGTTCGGACTTACCGCGTGGTTTCTCGGATTGCCGTACGCCTTCTATTACGGCTCGGGCGGTATGCTCGTCCAGAAAGACGATGACGACGTTCCGTATTTTGAATCACAGATTGAAAGAGATACAAATATATATAACAAAATATACGATATCGTCATAACGAACAACGCCAACTACGAAACGCAGTCGTGGAACTTGCCCGGGGATATTTTCAACTCCGGACGTGCGCTGATGTTCACGGGATGTTTGAATGATACTACAAGATTCCGTGATATGAACGACGATTTCGGCATACTTCCCATACCGAAATACGACGAATCACAAAAAGAATATCGTTCATACGTGGACGGTTCTTCTGCTATGATATGCGTACCGGCGACGGTAAAACCCGCAGACCGTGAATGTATATCTATAATACTTGAGGCACTTGCAAGCGAATCGTATAAGATCGTAACGCCCGCGTTTGTTGAAAAAATGCTGAAGCGCAAGGTGACGCGCGACAGCGATTCCGCCGATATGATAGACTACGTTGTAAGGAACCGTGTGTTCGATATGGGTTACGTATTTATGTATAACTCGATAGGATCTTATGTAAGAGAACTGCTGATCAGCGGTAAAAAAGACGTTTCGTCCACGCTCAAAAAGTATGAAAAATCCACTGTACAAAGATGCAAACAGATAGTTAAGGCGTTTGAAAAGAGCTATACGAAATAACGGATAAAACAGCGTTCGGGATCAGCGCGGCCGCCGCGCTTGGTCGCCGTCGG
>JAEEGW010000080.1 GCA_016280525.1 Clostridiales bacterium | reverse complement strand
TCCGTCATCATCGTCGGCCACGTGAACAAAGAGGGCAGCATAGCCGGACCGAAAATTTTAGAGCACATGGTCGACACCGTGCTTTATTTTGAGGGCGACAGGCGGCAGAGTTTCCGCCTTATCCGCGCTATCAAAAACCGTTTCGGCGCGACGGACGAGGTTGGCGTTTTCGAAATGAGCGAACAGGGTCTGAAAGAGGTCAGCAATCCGTCCGAGCTGCTTTTGACCGGACGGCCGAAGGGCGTTTCCGGCAACTGCGCGGTCTGCACCATGGAGGGCACGCGCCCGCTTATAGCCGAAGTCCAGGCGCTCGTCACCCCGTCGTACTATCCGTCGCCCAGACGCGCGGCGAACGGAATGGACATAAACCGCGTGAATCTTATACTCGCCCTGCTTGAAAAACGGCTGGGACTCAGATTTTCAACGCACGACTGCTACGTCAACGTCATAGGCGGAATAAACATAGACGAGCCGGCGGCGGACCTCGGTCTCGCGCTCGCGCTCATATCGTCTCTGCGCGACATACCCGTGCCGGACGACACGGTCGCGATAGGCGAGCTCGGTCTGTCCGGCGAGATACGCGCTGCGTCGAACATCGACAGGCGGCTGAAAGAGGCGGGCAGGCTCGGATTCGAGCAGGTCCTCGTACCGAGCCGCAACTATACGAAAGGCAACAAGGCGCCGGAGGGCGCGGTCACGTTCAACAGCATATTTGACGCGGTGAGGATTTTCGGGAAATGATAAAGGAAGATATCCGTTATAAAGACGGCTGTATTTTTGAGGGAATGACGTCGATCTCGGCGGTCATAAACGCAGATAACGGCAGAAAAATAAAGCGCGTTTTATACGATAAAGAACGCGAAAAAAAGCTCGGAAAAGCGCTGCTGTTTGTCAAACACAGAGCGGAAGAACAAGGCTTTGAGATGATAGAGTCCGACGCGGAAACGCTTGACAAAATGACGGTCGGGAGCTCTCACGGCGGCATAATTGCCGAATGTTCGGACAAGCAGATAAGCGCGATCAGCGCCGAAAATATAAAAGAGAACGGCTTTTACGTCTATATCGAGGGCATTGAAGATCCGTACAATTTCGGGTACGCTTTGCGCTCGCTTTACGCCGCGGGGGCAAACGGGGTGATCCTGCCGGCGCGCAGCTGGATGAGCGCGGCGGGCGTTGTGTGCCGTTCTTCCGCCGGAGCAAGCGAATATCTTTCGCTTTACGCCGCAACGGATCTTATGTGCGCGGATTTTAAGAAAAAAGGCTACCGGATATTTTGCGCGGACACGAAAAACGCCGTATCCGTATACGATACGGACTGCAGAAAACCGCTTTTGCTCGTGATAGGAGGGGAGAAGCGCGGCATAACGAAAAACATGCTTGACGAAGCGGATAAAATAATCAAAATAGATTACGGCAGAGATTTCGGCGCAGCGCTTTCCGCCGCGTCCGCCACAGCCGTTTTAGGATTTGAAATAATGCGGCAAAACAGATAGCCGTTTGTGGTATATGACAGAAAAAAAGCCGGCTGCGGCTTTTTTATTTGCCACATATACAAAAATGATAAATTTGCAATTTTTGACTTGACAAATTGCATTTTTAGTTATATAATCTCTCTGAATATATCAATATTTGCACTGCAAAAGAAAGGAATATGAAAGTGAGAGTTTACAATTTTTCCGCGGGCCCTTCAATGCTCCCGCTTCCCGTGCTTGAAAAAGCCGCGTCTGAGCTTGTTGAATACGGCGACTCCGGTATGTCCGTAATGGAGATGAGCCACAGATCAAAACCGTATGAAAAGATCATAACCGGCGCGGAGGCTGCTTTGCGCGAGGTAATGAACATACCCGACAACTACAAAGTGCTGTTTTTACAGGGCGGCGCGTCTTTGCAGTTCGCTTCCGTTCCTCTCAATCTCGGCGTAAACAAAAAAGGCGATTACATAATCTCCGGTCAGTTCTCGAACAAAGCGTATCAGGAAGGTCAGAAATTCGTTGACGCGGTTGCCGTCGCTTCCTCAAAGGATAAGAATTTCACCTATATTCCGCAGATCAAAAGAGAAGATATAAGAACGGACGCGGATTATCTGCATATCTGCTTCAACAATACCATATACGGCACCAAATATAACTACATCCCCGACACCGGCGATATCCCGCTCGTCGCGGATATGTCGTCCTGCATCCTGTCCGAGCCGGTCGACGTTTCAAAGTTCGGCCTTATATACGCCGGCGCGCAGAAGAACGTCGCTCCCGCGGGCGTGACGATAGTCATAGTACGCGAGGACCTCATAGGCAATGCAAGAGAGGATACTCCCGCCGTCATGAACTACAAGCTCCAGGCGGACAACGGCTCCATGTATAACACGCCGCCGTGCTATCCGATATATATCGCGGGTCTCGTATTCAACTGGATCAAAGAGACCGGCGGACTTGAGGCTATGAAGCAGAGAAATATAGAAAAAGCCGCGGTCCTCTACGATTATCTCGATAACCAGAACTACTATATCGCGCCGGTCGAAAAACCGTACCGTTCCATGATGAACGTGACGTTCGTCACCGGCGACGCCGACCTTGACGCGAAATTCGCCTCAGAGGCGTCCGAGGCGGGACTGAAGAACGTAAAAGGCCACCGTTCAGTCGGCGGTATGAGAGCTTCCATTTACAACGCAATGCCTAAGGCGGGCGTCGAGGCTCTCGTAAAGTTCATGGAAGAATTTGCGAAAAACAATCCGAAAGGCTGAGTTGACTATGTATAACATAAAGTTATTGAACAAAATATCAAAAAACGGAACCGACGTATTTGACGACAATTACGTTTACGGTGAAAACATAGAAAATCCGGACGCCATAATGGTGCGCTCCGCCGCTATGCACGAAATGCAGTTTGACGACAAGCTTCTCGCCATAGCCAGAGCCGGCGCCGGCGTCAACAATATACCGATACAGCGCTGCGCGGACGAGGGCATCGTCGTATTCAACACGCCCGGCGCGAACGCAAACGCCGTTAAAGAGCTCGTTATAGCCGGTATGCTGCTCGCCTCCCGCGACATCATAGGCGGCGTGGAATGGGTAAAAGAAAACGCGGCAGACCCCGAAATAGCAAAAACCGTTGAAAAAGCGAAATCAAAATTCGCCGGCAACGAACTGCGCGGAAAGAAGCTCGGCGTTATAGGTCTTGGCGCCATCGGCGGGCCGCTTTCCAACACCGCGCGTCACTTCGGCATGGAAGTCTACGGCTGCGACCCGTATATAACGATAGACGCGGCGTGGAACATCTCCCGCGACGTAAAGCGCGTAAAAACGCGTGACGAAATATATGAAAACTGCGATTTCATAACGCTGCACGTGCCGCTCATAAAGAATCCCGATCCCGCGAAATCGACCGAGAAGATGATAGGCAAAGCGGACTTTGCAAAAATGAAGGACGGCGTCGTTATCCTGAACTTCGCGCGCGACGCGCTTGTCGACGACGAGGCGCTTGAAGAGGCGATCGAGTCCGGCAAGGTCAGAAAATACGTTACGGATTTCCCGAACGCAAAGACGGCCGGCATGAAGAACGTCATTGCGATCCCGCACCTCGGCGCGTCAACCGAAGAATCCGAGGACAACTGCGCGGTAATGGCGGCGCACGAGCTCAAAGATTATATCGAGAACGGAAATATAACGAACAGCGTGAACTATCCGGACGCATCGCTTCCGCACAGCGGAGACTACAGGCTCTGCGTTCTGCATAAGAACACGCCCGGTATCGTCGCGCAGCTGGCAACGGTCGTCGCCGACGAAAAGCTCAATATCGAGAACATGGTGAACAAGAGCAAAGGCGACTATGCGTATACGATCATAGAGATCAAAGGCGCGCTTCCGCAGTCTTCCGTTGGAAAAGTCGCAAAGCTTGACAATATAATCAGGACGAGGGTTATTGAATAAAAATAGATATAACGTAAAAGACGCCGGAAGGCGTCTTTTTAACGTTGCTTCCGTAGGGGTCGGCGCCCACGACGACCCGGTTATGAAGGGATATCACCGTTACAACGGGACTTGTTCTTGGTTTTTGCAAGGCAATTTGTGCAGACTTCATTCTGAAAATGAAATCGCGGCAAAAGCCGCGGTGAAATCCGGACAAAGTCCGGATGAAATCGTTCGCATCCGAGAACCCCCAAAGCTCGCAAGCTCGCTTCGGGGAACCCCGGCGCTCACGGTGAAATTAAATCCGTCCTTTTCTTCTAATCCGCGTCGAGCGGATTTCATTGCGAAGCGATTTCATCACGAAGTGATTTAACCCGTCCTATAGGACGGATTTAGTTGCATAAACAAAGATCGCAAATCCTTGATTTTACGCGGGATTCCGGTTTCCTGTGTGCAACCGGTGTGCAACGCAGGTTATCTTAACAGAATTCAACTTTATACCTTCGCTTTCTGCTTTTTTACATTAAAAAATCAGAGCTGCCGCAAAAATTTTCGTTTTGCGACAGCCCCTCGTTTCATTTATCCGCGGCGATGGGAAACCGCGGAATCCGCCTGTCAGTTAAGAGGAATACAGCACTCTGCTGAGTAAACAAGAATCCATACTTTTTCGTCATTCTCCAAGTCATTTGAAAGCTTTGAAACTTCCGCTTCGCATTTATAGCACAGCTTTCCCTCAACATCCGCAATAATTTCACGCTCCAATATATCCAGTTTCAATTCCGGATATGTTTCCTTTATCTCTTTTTTTACTTCACTGAATATGTTTGAGCTGATTATATCGTCCATTTTTTTAACATCGATCTCAGGGATCTCATTGCGACCGATCGACTTGTAAAACCGGATATCGAAAGTTCTGATGTTAAAAGGATATCTGCCTTTATATCCGTCAACATATATACTGAAATTGTCTTTCACCACATATTCGCCATGATAGCCGGCGTCGAAGTTGAGTTCGTAATAGTTGAGTCTTCCTTTTGTGTCGTGAACGGGAATACAGCTGATCGAGTACCCTTCAACAGACAGCTGCAGAATGTTGACGGCAAAGTCCTTGGCTGTTTCAACGGCGACTTCCTCTGTAACTGCTTCGGCTCCATCCGGTATTTCAATATCCTTTTGGGGATACGTATTCAAATTTGGATCATTAAGAAGGATGCACTTTCCGTTATCGTCAACAACAGCAACCATATTCTCTTTTTCTTTTATCGGTCCATTATAAAGATTAACGCGCCTCGTATGATACCCATTGAGATTGAATGTGCTGACATACTTCCAAGGTCCCTCGTATCCGTAAAAATCCTTGTCGATCACATCAGGGATCTTGTCATCCTTTAAAGGACGGTCGAATATTAGTTCAGAAGACGGACCTGTAATGAATATTACTTTGTCAGAAGCGTTGTTGATTTGCCCGAATGATCCGGCAAACAACGTCATCGGTCCTCTTGCTGATACGCATCCGGCTGTAAAAACCGTGATAATAATCAGTAGAACTGCGATTAATGTTTTTTTCATTATTATTCTCCCTTAATTAAGAGTAAATGTGCCGTCTCCATATAGATTATAACAGCTATTGTTTTGGAATGCTGCCAGAGACGCATTGCTTGCCGCGTTAGCCGCGGTTTGTCCGTTCAGAAGGTACATAAAGAAGTATTGTAAAAACGTATCCTCCTTTACAATTTGTTTCCTTACACACTCACTTATAAAACGTTCGGAGAACGCTTTTGTGACATGAACGGATCATAATTTACAGAATTTTAATAATTTTGCACCTCAGCCGGCGAGACGCTTTCGGCTATCGCGATCATTTCCTCTTTACTCATATCCGACGGCACGGATAGGTACATCAGATATCCGTCCCGGTACCAAATCACCGCTTGTGAGTTGCCGCTGTACGTTACCGCCTTGTATTTGCAGCTGAGGGTCAGATAATCAAGCTCCGAGCCTTCACAGTTTACGATGAACATCGAGCCGCGCGTTCCCTGATCATATACGATCCTGTCACCCGCTTCGTTCGTCCAGCAGGCGGAGGTGCCGGCGTCGTCCTGCTTGATAATCGATTCCGTGAAGCCCCCGGGTAAAGACTGCGGCAGATAGCATTGCTCGATCTTCAGCTTCAGCGGTTCGTCCGGCTCGAAATACACGGGCGAGCTGTCGCCGCGCAGATTCATGATAAACCGGCCGATTTTCTTTCTCATTTCCCCGTTCGCGGCGACTGCGGCGGTCAGCGCGATCGCCGCGGCAGCGGCGACCGCTATTATTTTCAGCGATTTTCCCGCCCGTTTTCCGCCGGCGGGCGCACCAGCGGACGATATGATCTTTTTCGTTTTTTTCTCCATCTTATCCGAAACACCGGGATTCGCGGCGTCCGGTACCTCCGACGCCTTCGCCTCATACCGGTACAGCGCCCGGAGCAGCGCTTCTTTATCGGTCTGTTTCATAAAGATCACTCTCCTTTCATGAGCTTACGCAGCTTTTTCAAAGCCCGCGACATGATCTGTCTCGCGTTTGCCTCGCTTATGCCGAGCTGCGCGGCGACGGCTTCATATGTAAGCTCCACTTCGAACCTCGCGTATATCACGTACCGTTCTCTTTCGTCAAGCTGCGCCACGGCTTTATAAAGCATTTCGCCGTCGCATTCGCCGACAAGATCGAGGTCATACGCCTCCGACGCCTCAAGCTGCTTTTCCGCGGCTCTTCTTTCTCTTTTTATCTTTCTCAGTTTGTCGTACGAAACACGCTTCGCGGTTTGTATCAAGTATCCCTTTCGCTCGTCCGGACCAAGTTCCCTAATACGCTCGAGGTGCGGGATGATCTTGACGAATGTATCCTGCAGAACGTCTTCGGCGTCCTGCCGATCGTTCAATATCTTCTGCGCCGCGTTGAGCATCACCGCTCCGTATCGTTCGTACAACTGTACTTGAAAGATCTTGCTTTTATCTTCGTTTTCTGCAGATAACGACAGGTAAAACATTGCTTCTCCTTTTCAAGCTGTCATGCTTGTTTAGCGTTCATCAATAAAACGCACAGAGATTTGTTTTGTGACAAAGATTTTTCGGAGTTTACAAAAACGTAACAAAAAGCCCGTGCAGACGTTTTCTGTTATAGAACAGTTCGATATATCTGAATATATCCGCCTTCACCTCTTCTATTGTATCATTTTTCTTCCGGTATGTCAATTCCTTTTAAGGCTTGCGAAAAAGCTTTCCATACAGCTGTTATTGTACGGGCATCCCGGCGCGCTCATGGATCCCGTTATTTCGTTCTCGTTCAGCATGCTTGATTTTTTTCGACCGCTGCACTTTCCTCGCCTTGCTTAATCTTCCACCGGAAGCGCAAGGCTCGTCAACAGTCACCGCTAAAAACGCTCCCCCGGAGCGTTTTCTTAACGCTGCTTCAAGTCCCGTTTATGAGTGGATATCACCGTTACAACGGGACTTGTTCTTGATTTTTGCGAAGCATAAGTGCAGATTTCATTCTTGGTGCTTCGCAAAACCGCTTGCGGTACCCGAAGAAATCTGCGCGCCGCTGCCGCGGCTGTGCTTGATTTCTTTCGACCGCTGCGCTTTCCTCG
>JAEEGW010000079.1 GCA_016280525.1 Clostridiales bacterium | reverse complement strand
GAACGGTTTAACAAACGAATTCCACCCGACGCAGATTTTAGCCGATATGCTGACGATAAAGGAACATTTCGGCAGTCTCAAAGGCAAAAAGCTCGTGTTCATGGGCGACGCGCGGTACAATATGGCAAACTCGCTTATGGTCGGATGCTCAAAGCTCGGCATGGATTTTGTCGCCTGCTCCGCGCCGGATTATTTCCCGGACAATAAACTTATTCAAATATGCAAAAAAGAAGCAGAAAAGACCGGCGCTTCCCTTTCCTTTATTTCCGATCCTTACGAAGCCGTAAAGGGCGCGGACGTCATATATACGGACGTCTGGGTCTCAATGGGCGAGCCGGACGACGTATGGGAAAAGCGCATAAAAGACTTGTCGCCTTACAGAGTCACAAAAGATATTACGAACGCTGCCGGCGAAAACTGCATTTTCATGCACTGCCTGCCCGCGTTCCACGATCTTAAAACGACAATCGGAAAAAAGATATACGACAAATTCGGCATAGACTGCATGGAGGTAACGGACGAGGTATTCGAAAGCCCCGCATCCGTCGTATTTGACGAAGCGGAAAACCGTATGCACACGATCAAAGCTGTCATGGCGGCTACGCTTTGCCCGCCGGAAATACTGTAAATTTGCTTTGCCGCAATATAAAAACCCGCCGCGTTTTACACGCGACGGATTTTTGTTTGAATCGTTATCTGGTCTTTATAGAATTTTCGTAGCTTTCGATCATCTTCTTGACCATCTGACCGCCGACAGAACCTGCCTGCTTGGAGGTAAGATCACCGTTGTAGCCGTTTTTAAGATTTACGCCGACTTCGGAAGCGGCTTCCATTTTGAAGCGGTTGAGAGCATCCTTAGCATCGGGCACTACATGCTTTGCCATAATAATATGATTCCTTTCAAAATACTTATATAAAGCGAAGTCTATTCGACCCGCGTATGATATAAAGCCTTTTGGCTTCGATCATATTATGTGCAAAGCGTTTTATATTATTACAAGGTAATTTTTGTTATTTTACGGTCTGCCTTATAAGATCCGCGGTCTGTTTTGCGCAGATCTGTATTCCTTTTTCGGACAGGTGCAGATAGTCGTCGCAGATATTCCCTTTTATATCCGTCGCCACGGCGGAATACAGGTCGTTTATTATTACGCCGCGCGGTATCAGCGCTTTTTTCGCCGCCTCGTTATAAGCTATCGCGCGGTTTATGTCGTGTCCCCACATTTCCGGTCTTGCCGGCGTTGACGTTGCGAATATCACGTTTTTGCTGTATTTATGCAAAACCGCCTCTATCCGCAAAAGCGTCTTAACGTATTCGTCAATATCCGTAAAAGGTCCGTCTCCGAGATCGCAGACGTCCCACAGACCGTTGTTCCAGTGTATGACGTCCGCGCCTTCAAGCTCCGGCTTCCATTCCCACAAAACCATTCTGAGCGTGTATTTTGCAAAACGCCCGTTATCCTCGGGCAAAAAAGTATCAAATTCATCGGATAACAGCTCCGCGCATCTCTGCCCGTAGCCTATAAGCCGTATGGAATCTCCCAAAAGCGCCGCTTTTTTCATTTTAAGCTCTCCTTTGTTTTTTTATTATTATACTGCAAATCCCGGGTAATTGAAATATGATTTTGTTAAATTTCGCGGTTTTGCATTTGTTTTTGTTCATTTATTTTTTACATTCATTATCTGCAACATTCACCGCAGGTTTGCCTCTTATCCATAAAATAACCGATATAATATATTATAATATCAAAAAAGATATTTATGTGATATGTATGAGTAGAAAGTATTCTGTATTACTTGCCGATCTTGACAACACGCTGTTTGATTTTTCGGCGTCGGAACGTATAGCGATCACGAAACTTTTGTCGCGTTACGGACCGGTATCCGAGCAGCTGCTTGACAAATATTCCGCTTTTAACGACAGTTTGTGGAAACGGCTTGAAAAAGGCGAGATAACGCGAAAACAGCTTATTGCAACGCGTTTTACCGAATTTTTCAGTTCGCAGGGCATAAACGGAGACGGGGCGGAAGCCGCGCCGTTATACGAAAAATATCTGTCGGAGACGGCGGTATGGTTATACGGTGCGAAAAAGCTGCTTTTACGGTGCCGCGGCAAAATTAGAGTCTATATTATCTCAAACGGACTTGCAAGCGTGCAGTTTCCGAGAGTACAGGCAAGCGGGATAGATAAAATAACGGACGGACATTTTATATCCGAGCTGGTCGGCTACAACAAGCCGGATATACGTTATTTTGAAGCCGTCGGCGAAAGCATACCGGGCTTTTCAAAAGCGGAAACGCTCGTTTTGGGAGATTCGCTTACCGCTGATATCAAAGGCGGCGCCGAATTCGGCTGCGACACGTGTCTTTACGACAGATTCAGCAGTTATACCGGTGAAAGCGGGATCAAGCCCGATTTCGTAATACATAAATTATCCGAATTATATAAAATACTTGATATTTGACATACTGAAAGGAACCGAAATGAAAAAATACCGCAAATTGATAATTCTTATATCGCTTATGCTTGCTGTCACGGCGTTTCTCTGCTCCTGCGGCGCGCCGAACACCGTATCTACCGATACGAAATATAAGCTTACGCTTTTAACGTCGCTTTATCCGGACGCGAACGGCGCGGAAACTAACGAGAGAGCCGCGCTTGCGTTAAGCGACAAAACCGTCAGCGGCTGCGCGTGGAAAGCTCTTAATGAATACCGCAAAAACACATATGACAGCACAACTGCCGATTCTCTCGCCGCCATAAAGTATTATACTCCGGCAGAGGCAAAGGGTACGGATACCGTATCTTACGCCGCGGCTTTCACCGCCGCCGCGAAAAAACAGCTTGAGCTTGCGGCAGCAGGCGGCGCGGAGATCATCGTGGTTTGCAGCGACGATTACGCAAACGCTTATCTTGAAGTAAAAGATACGACAAAGACCTTCGGTGAAGTGACTTACGTCCTTCTCACCGTGCCGGGCTCAAAACTCGCACAGGCGGCGACGCTCAACGCAAAAACGACTGCCGTCGTTTTAGACAACAGCCAGTTCGGTTATCTGTTCGGCTACTACGCCGCGCAGAAAGGCTATAAAAAGATAGGTTACGCCGGCGCGGACGGAGCCGCTTCCGAAGCGTTCGTCACAGGTCTTAAAGCCGGTGCGGAAGCAGGCGGCGGAGCTGAAGTAAAAACGTCGCTTACGTCATCCGGTCCCGTTGACAATATCATAAAGGAAGATATAGAAAAATTAAACGACGCCGATATACTTATAGGCGACGAACTTACTATGTCGTATATAGCCGCATCCGGCAAAAAGTACGCAAGCATTTACGCCGATGAAAAAGCGGAATTCTCCGTATCCGTAAACGGCGAAAAGCTCACCGCAAAACTCGCGGATATTATAAACACAGCAAGACAGTCTAACGCCGCAACGGTAAAAGTGCTTACCGCAGCTGACGGGATATTCGTATATTCCGGCGACGAGGCTCTTGTTGAAGTACCGGAGTTTGCCGCGGTAAATACTGAAACAGAGACGACGGCTGAGACTGCCGCGGAATAAACATATAAGGAAACAGGCTGCCGTATACCGACAGCCTTTATTGACCGATGATAACAGATCTGACAAACGGAAAACCGTCAAAGCTGATCGTCGGCTTTACTCTGCCGATGCTCGCTTCCGTGATCTTCCAACAGCTTTATACGTTAGCCGACTTTATTATCGCGGGCAAATTCGTCAGCATTGACGCGCTTGCGGCTGTCGGTGTTTCCGGCATGGTCACGTTTTTGTTCATGGCGTTCGCCACCGGATCGAACATAGGCATTTCCGTCGTCATTTCTCATCATTTCGGCGCAAAAGAATACGAAAAAACAAAAACCGCGGTATATACTGCGATCATTTCAATGATCACTTTAGCCGCGGTTTTTACCGTTATCGGACTGCTGATCTCCTCTCCCCTGCTTGACGCGATGAATACCGACCGGGATATAAAAGCGTCCGCGCTCGAGTATCTGAACATCTATATTTTCGGTCTTGTATTTCTGTTTTTATACAATACCTGCAACGGCGCGTTCTCCGCGCTCGGAGACTCCACCACGCCGTTTATTTTCCTCGCGGTATCAAGCATTTCTAACATCATACTTGACGCGGTATTCGTTATCAAGTTCAAAATGGGCGTCGCGGGCGTTGCGTGGGCAACGTTTATCTGCCAGGGCTTCGCGTCAATAGCGGTGCTTATCACGCTATTGATACGGCTGAAAAAATTCGTGCCGCACGCAAAAGGAAAGCCGTTTTCTTTCACCATTTTCAAAGAAACCGCGCGTTTGGCGGTGCCGAGCATACTTCAGCAGTCGTTCGTTTCAGTCGGAAACATACTTATAATGTCAAAGGTCAATACGTTTGCAAACGATTTCGTCGCGGCGTATTCGTCCTGCATCAAGCTGAACACGTTTATCATAAACTGCTGTATGACGGTAGGCAACGCCGTATCGTCGTATACGGCGCAGAATATCGGCGCAAAAAAGCTGGAGAGAATAAAAGGCGGCTTCAGAAGCGGACTTATGATAGGCGAGGGCGTGGTGCTTTTTGCCATGATCATATTTATGATTTTCCCGAATCCCGTTATATCTCTGTTCCTTGACACGTCAAAACCGGAGCTGATACAGGGCGCGCTTGAAGCCGGAAAACACTTTATATATATCGTAACGCCGTTTTACGTGCTTATGACTCTGAAGATCACCGCGGACGGCGTACTGCGCGGCGCCGGCGCTATGGCGGAATTTACCGCCGGTACGTTTACCTCTCTGTTCTTGCGCGTGCTGTTTTCCTACGTGCTCGGCTCGCTTATAGGTCAGGACGGCATTTGGTGGGCTGTATCCATCGGCTGGGTGATACCGTGCGCGATGTCGTATATATTCTATAAAACGGGAACGTGGAAGAGGAAGATCAAGAAGAATTCAGAATTAAGAATTCAGAATTCAGAATAAAAAGACGGGCGACCGATGGTCGCCCCTACCGTCTTAATTCTTAATTCTTAATTCTTAATTTATATAAAGGTCTTTCGATATAAATTCCGGCTCGCAGGTGAGGTTTATTTTCAGTCTTTTTACGTACTCCTCCTCGCTCGGTGTGAGCATTTTTGTTGAGTGGGCCTCACAGTGTTCAAGCTCCGGCAGCTTCTGCAAAGCGTACGCAACAGACGGGTTCGTCGCGGCGCAGATGCTCAGCGCTATGAGCGCCTCGTGCAGGTTGAGTTTGCTCGCCTTTGAGCCTATCGAGCGTTTCATAGCCGTGATCGGTTCCAAAACGACCGGCGAGATAAGATGTATATCGTCCGCTATGCCGGACAGGTATTTTATCGCGTTTATCATTGCCGCGGACGCCGCGGAGATCATAGGCGAGGATTTGCCGGTGACGACGTGACCGTCGTTCAGCTTTATCGCAACGCAGTGCAGACCGCCCGTCTTCTCCGCTTTTTCAAGCGCGTAATGCACGACGTCTCTGTCCGTCTTCTGCGCGTTCAGCTCTTCCATAAGCGCTTCGCAGCGGAACACGACGCTCTGGTCGCATAACCCGTTTTTGTAGTCGCAGGCGGCTTTATAATATCTTCTTATGACCTCCTGCTTTGACGCTTCGCGGCAGACCTCGTCGTCGCTGATGCAGAAGCCGACCATATTTACGCCCATATCCGTAGGCGATTTATATATATCCTCTTTGCTTCCGGATATTCTTGACAGTATCTTGCGTACGACCGGGAAAGCCTCAACGTCGCGGTTGTAGTTTACGGTCGTTACGCCGTAAGCTTCGAGATGATACGGGTCGATCATATTCACGTCGGACAGGTCCGCCGTAGCCGCTTCGTACGCTATGTTTATCGGATGTTTGAGCGGCAGGTTCCATATCGGAAACGTTTCGAATTTCGCGTAACCGGCGTTGACGCCGCGCTTTCTTTCGTGATATATCTGCGACAGACAAGTAGCGAGTTTTCCCGAACCGGGACCGGGCGCGGTAACGACGACGAGCGGGCGCGTGGTAGGCACAAAATCGTTTGCGCCGTAGCCGTTATCGCTCGTTATGGTATCTATATCGTTCGGATAGCCTTTTATAACGCGGTGTATGAAAACGCGTTCTCCTCTTATTTCAAGCTTCTTTTTGAATATCTCCGCGGACGGCTGACCGACGTACTGCGTGATGACGACGGCGGAAACGTAAATATCAAGCGAGCGCAGTCCGTCAATAAGGCGCAGAACGTCCGTATCGTACGTAATGCCGTAATCCGCGCGTATCTTTTTACGCTCTATATCCGCGGCGTTTATGATAACTATTATTTCCAGCTTGTCTTTCAGCTTTTTAAGCAGTCTTATCTTTGAGTCGGGAGCAAAACCCGGCAGGACTCTAGACGCGTGATAGTCGTCAAACAGCTTTCCGCCGAATTCAAGATACAGCTTGTTGTCAAAATTATTGATGCGCTCAAGTATCCTTTTGGACTGCATCTCAACGTATTTTTCATTGTCAAATCCGATTTTCATAAGTGTCTCCCGTAAAACTCAAAAATATAGTTATATTATAATACATTTTTTTGAATTTGTAAATAGGAAAATCGTCAAAAAATAATATTTTTTATACAGAAAGGTCGATAATATGTTTAAATCCGGAAAATGGATATGGTACAAAGGCGGTCAAAGCCCGGATCTTTACGCAAACTTCATAAAAGAGTTTGAGTGCGGTAAAAAAACTACCCTTAAAATCGCCGCGGATTCCGATTATACCGTGTATATAAACGGCAGGCTTGCCGCTTTCGGTCAGTATCAGTCGTACCCCGATCACCGCGTATTTGACGAGATAGATATAACCGGGTTCACGCGTCCCGGAAAGAATCTGCTCGCCGTCACGGTATGGTATTTCGGCGCGCCGTTTTTCACGTACGTACCGGGAAACGCCGGGCTTATATATGAAATAGAATCTGACGGAAACGTCGTCGCGTACAGCGACGAAAATACTTATTCAAGAATAGCTCGCGATTATATAAGCGGTATGCGCCACGCGATAAGCGGACAGCTCGGTTTTTCGTATCACTGCGACTTAAAAGGTCAAAGCGACTGGATGGCGCCGGAGGGCGAAAGAGACGGATTTGAGAAAAGCGTTATCGCGGACGGGCTGACGTACGATCTTTCCCCGCGCCCGGTAAAAAAGCTCGATTTAAAAGACAGGATAAAGTCAAAGATCGTTATGCAGGGCGCTTTCACGTATCCGGAAACGCGCGTCAACACGCAGACGGATATGCAGGTGGCCGCGCTTTCCTTCCGCTTCCCTTCCGATATGGGCGACGGCGGGCTGACTTTCCCGCACAGCTTTAAGGCAAAAGAAAACGAGCAGATATTCTTTATAGTCGATCTCGGTTCTGAGACCGCGGGCTTTCTCGATTTTGACATAACCGTACCGGAAGATACGGATATGGAGGTCGGCTACGGCGAGCATCTCGTTGACGGCAGATGCCGCACGTCCATACGCGATTTTACCGCCGATTTCAAGCTTAAAGCCGGAAGAAACAGGTTTTTGAACACTTTCCGCCGCTTCGGCTGCAGATACCTGCAGTTCTTCATACACGCAAACAGCGTGGAAGTGGAATACGCGGGTCTGCGCCCGACGGAATATCCGCTGATACCGAAGAAACCGGAGCTTTCAAATCTATTGCGCAACACGATATACGAGGTATGCGAAAACACGCTGATCCAGTGTATGCACGAGCATTACGAGGACTGTCCGTGGCGCGAACAGTCGCTTTACACCATGGACAGCAGAAACCAGATGCTTTGCGGTTATTACGCTTTTAAAGAATATGAATTTCCGCGCGCGTGCCTTAAACTCATCTCTCAGGGCATGAGAGCTGACGGCATTTTATCGCTTTGCTACCCCGCCGGCTCCGATTTTCCGATACCGTCGTTTTCGCTCATGTATTTCGTGCAGATGCGCGAATATATAGACCACAGCAGGGACAAAAGCTTGGCAAAAGAGGTATATCCCGTTCTGCAAAAGCTTATTAAGACGTTTACTGACAAGATAGGCGATAACGGTCTGTGCGACAACTTCAAAAACAGCGAAGTCGGCGCTATATGGAACTTCTACGAATGGTCGTATTCCATGTCGGGCGGCGACGGAAACGCGAAAACGAGCTACGAAGCGCCGCTGAACGCCGATCTTTCGCTCGCTTTGCAGAATCTCGCGGCTATCTGCGCGTATCTCGGATACGACGAGGACGGTATGAAATACGCGGAGACGGCGATGAAGCTGAACAAAGCCATTGCAGATAAATTCTATAACAAAGAAACGAAGCTTTTCAACACCTTTGACGATAAGCACTTTGACGTTTACACCGTGCTGACGAATTCTCTCTGCCTGCTCTGCGGCGCGGCGGAAGGACTTGACACGTCCGTGATACTGCAGATACTTGAACATAACGGCGGAGAATACGACGGCTTTAAGGTCATACCGAACACGCTTTCAATGAACTCTTTCCGCTTTGACGCGCTGCTCAAAGTTGACGCGAAAAAATACAGAAGCGTGATATTAGACGAGATAGACCGCGATTATCTGTATATGCTGCGCGCCGGCGCGACGTCGTTCTGGGAAACGATAAACGGCGACTTTGATTTCGGTTACGCCGGCAGTCTCTGCCACGGCTGGAGCGCTTTGCCGATCTATTACTACGAAATACTGAACGGCTGACGGATTATTTGTGCTGAAAAGGCTTTACTTTTCGGCTGACTTATGATAAAATGACACCAGTATATCAAAAAAGGACAGTTAAATGAAAAAAACTCTGTGTTCTCTTCTTTGTATTATCATTTTTCTGAATACTTTTCTTTTGCTGTCGCCCGGTTACACCGCAAAAGCGAGGGTGAGCCGAGATATAACGTACGATTGCAGCATCAAGCTGAACGGCAAATGGATCGACGAAGACCTGATAGACGGCAAGGAGGAAACGTATTTAAAATACGATTCCGCAAAGATCGTTATAAAATCCTACGAGCCTGTCGGCGGCGTATATATCAAATTTGACCGCACTCCGCAGATATGGTCGCTTTCATACGAGAAAACGACGTTTTCCTGCGGTAATTACGGCTTTCTGCACGAATACCAGAGCGTGTATTTTGATAACGTCCGCACTCTGACGCTGACGTTTTACACTAAAACGTCCATTTCCGATATTTACGTTCTGTCCCGCGGCGAGAAGCTGCCGGATTTCGTGCAGACGTGGCGTCCGGCGGAAGGCAAGTGCGATATAATGCTGCTCTCCTGCCATTCCGACGACGATCAGCTCTTTTTTGCCGGCTCTGTCCCGGACGCCGTGAGCAGAGGCGCGGAGATGCAGGTCTGCTATTTCACAAACCACTGGAATACGCACCAGCGCCCGCACGAGCTGCTGAACGGTCTATGGGCGTGCGGGCTTGACCGCTATCCCGTTATAGGCAGATTTCCCGATTTTACGCGCGTTGATTCAGAATCCGAAATGCTATCCGGCTTTTTAAAGCGCGGATATACTTACGATCAGATGGTGGAAGACCAGGTGGAGCTGCTCCGAAAATACAAGCCGCAGATCGTTTTAGTGCACGACGTATACGGCGAATACGGGCACGCCGCGCACAAGCTTGACAGCCATTCCCTGCGCGACGCGGCAGCTGTTTCAAACAACCCGTTCAAATATCCAAAATCCGCCGAAAAATTCGGCGTATGGGAAGTGCCGAAGATATATATTCATCTTTACAGCAGAAACAAGATAGACTTTGAGATAGACGTGCCGCTTCAGCGCTTTGACGGCAAGACCGCGTACCAGGTCTCGCAGGACGCGTTTTTATGCCACATATCGCAGATGACCACGCGGTACAAGGAGTGGTTGCTCGGCACGGAGGAAAAGCCCGTTACGGATTCGCACGATTTTCCCAAGTACAGTCCGCGCGATTACGGACTTTGGCAGACAAACGTCGGAGCCGACAGAAGAAAAACCGATTTTTACGAAAACATAGTTTTACTAAAAGATCAGCCGCCAAAGGAAACGACGGCGGAAGAGACGACTGCGGAAGAGACGACGGAAGAAGTAACGACGGCAGAAGAAACGACAGTCGAAGAGGCAACAGAAGAAGAAACGGCAGAGGAAGAAACAACGGTTGAAATAACTGCCGCGGAGGAGACGGCGGAAGAAGAAACAACGACGGAAGAGACTGAAACCGAAACGGAAGTATCTGATACGGAAACAGAGGAAAAAGAAACCCCGGTATCAGCCAAAAATAAGACGGGTACGGGAAAGATCGTCAATATATGCGCCGCCTGCGGTATAGTTTCAGTCGTAATCGCCGCCGCGATCATCGGATTCAGATCCAAAAAATAATATATGTAAAAGTGAATATATAAACTCCCTCAGTCATCCGGGAATCGTCCCGGATGACAGCTCCCCCAAAGGAGGAGCCTTGATCTGCCTCCCACGTTGATGGAGGTGTCACGGCTTTGCCGTGACGGAAGGAGTTTTTCTGATACGGGGCTGTATATCAGCCCTTTTTCAGTTGTTTTCAAGCATATTCTCTATAAATATACCGTATCCTCTGCTCGCGTCGTTTACGAGAACGTGCGTTACCGCGCCTATCAGCTTGCCGTCCTGCAGTATCGGACTTCCGCTCATTCCCTGCACTATGCCGCCCGTTTTTCTTATAAGTTCTTCATCCGTTATCTTTACGATGAAGTTCTTTTCTTTTGTGCTGTATGACAGTATTTTTATTATTTTAGCGTCGTATTCGCATACCCCGCCGTCGTCCACCGTGCAGAGTATTTTGACGTTACCGGTCTTTACTTTGTCTTTTAAGGCTATCTGTACGGTTTTGCCTTTTTCGCATTTGTCAAGCTTGCCGTAAACGCCGCTCTGCGTGTTTGCCGTAAGCGTGCCCGCCGG
>JAEEGW010000078.1 GCA_016280525.1 Clostridiales bacterium | reverse complement strand
GCCTTTGAATTTGGTATGCGGATGGATGGAGCCGGGTTTGCAGATGACCTGTCCTCTTTCGATCTCTTTCTTCTGGATACCGCGGAGAAGCAGACCTATGTTGTCGCCTGCCTGAGCGGAGTCAAGAAGCTTTCTGAACATTTCAACACCGGTGATAACGGTTGATCTCTTCTCTTCGGAAAGACCGACTATCTCAACGTTGTCGCCCATTTTAACTGTTCCGCGCTCTACTCTACCGGTAGCAACGGTGCCGCGGCCGGTGATGGAGAATACGTCCTCAACAGGCATAAGGAAGGGCATGTCAGCCTTTCTGTCAGGAGTCGGGATGTAGCTGTCAACAGCATCCATCAGCTCGAATATAGGAGCGTATACGGGGTCGTTCGGGTCGGTTGACGGGGATTCGAGAGCGTTACGTGCGGAACCACGGATTATCGGGATCTCGTCGCCCGGGAAATCGTACTCGTTAAGAAGATCTCTGATCTCCATCTCTACGAGTTCGAGAAGTTCGGGGTCGTCAACGAGGTCTGTCTTGTTCATGAAAACGACGATAGCGGGAACGCCGACCTGACGGGCGAGCAGGATGTGCTCACGGGTCTGCTGCAGCGGTCCGTCGTTACCTGCAACAACGAGTATAGCGCCGTCCATCTGAGCAGCACCGGTGATCATGTTCTTGATATAGTCGGCATGCCCGGGGCAGTCAACGTGTGCATAGTGACGCTTGTCAGTCTCATACTCAACGTGTCTGGTGTTGATTGTGATACCTCTTGCTTTTTCTTCGGGAGCGTTGTCTATCTGGTCGTACGCCATGAATTCAACGTTGCCGTTCTTTAAGCCGAGAGCCTTTGTGATAGCTGCGGTAAGGGTGGTCTTGCCGTGGTCAACGTGGCCTATAGTACCAATGTTGACGTGCTCTTTTGTTCTTTCGAACTTTTGCTTTGCCATTGTTATTTCCTCCTTGATTTGAAACTCTGTTTCATTTAAATAATTTTATTTTTTCTTATAAATTCCCTTTCGGGTATTTGCGCTTTTGTTTTGCTTTGCTTATCTTCTCTTACCGGAGATTATATCCTCCTGGATGCTCTTAGGCACCTGCGAGAAGTGGCTCGGCTCCATGGTGTAGTTTCCTCTGCCCTGCGTGCAGGAGCGGAGGTCCGTGGCGTAACCGAACATTTCGGACAGCGGTACGAACGCCGTTATCTCAACGGAACCCGTGAGATTTTCCGTATTCTGTACCTGGCCGCGTCTGGACGAGATGTCGCCCAAAACCGTTCCGTAATATTCGTCCGGGGTGATAACGACTACTTTCATTATCGGCTCCGTAAGAACGGGTTCGGCTTTCTTCAGCGCGTCCTTTACAGCCATTGAACCGGCTATCTTGAACGCCATATCGGAAGAGTCGACTTCGTGATAAGAACCGCCGAGCAGCGTTACCTTTACGTCAACCACGTTATATCCCGCAAGAACGCCGGACTGCAGTGCGCTCTGAATGCCCGCGTCTACCGCCGGGATATATTCCTTCGGCACCTCGCCGCCTACCACCTTGCTCTCAAACTCGTAGCCCTTGCCCTTTTCGTTCGGCTCAATATTGATCTTAACGTGACCGTACTGACCGTGACCGCCGGACTGACGTGCGAATTTGGTGTCTGAATACGCGGCTTTTGTGATAGTCTCTTTGTAGGAGACCTGAGGTTTACCGATGTTTGCCTCGACCTTGAACTCACGGAGAAGCCTGTCTATGATTATTTCAAGGTGAAGCTCGCCCATACCGGCTATGATGGTCTGACCCGTCTCTTCATCGGTATAGGTGCGGAACGTGGGATCCTCCTCCGCCAGTTTTGATAACGCTATGCCCATCTTTTCCTGACCGGCTTTGGTCTTCGGTTCGATGGCAACGCGGATAACGGGATCCGGGAATTCCATACTTTCAAGAATAATGGGGTGCTTCTCATCGCAGAAGGTGTCGCCCGTGGTGGTATTCTTTATGCCGACTACGGCGGCTATGTCGCCGGAGTAGCAGCAGTCTATATCCTTACGGTCGTTCGCGTGCATCTGAAGCAGTCTGCCCATACGCTCGCGCGTTCCCTTCGTTGAATTGTAGACCGTCGTGCCCGCCTCCACCGTACCGGAATATACTCTGAAGAAGCAGAGCCTTCCAACGTAGGGGTCGGTCATTATTTTGAAAGCAAGTGCGGAAAACGGCTCCGAATCGCTCGGGTGCCGCTCCGCCGGCTCGTCTGTTCCGGGAACTTTGCCCTTTATCGCCGGTATGTCCACCGGGGAGGGCATATAGTCCACAATGGCGTCAAGCAGCTTCTGTACGCCCTTGTTCTTGAACGACGTTCCGCAGCAAACGGGTATTATCTCGTTCGCTATGACGGCTTTGCGCAGAGCTGCTTTGAGCTCCGGCACTGTGATCTCTTCTTCGGATATGAATTTTTCCATAAGCGTATCGTCCGTCTCGGCGATCGCCTCGACCATTTTTTCACGGTACTCTTTGGCTTTTTCAAGCATATCCGCGGGTATTTCTTCAATAATTACTTCTTTTCCCTGGTCGTCCGTGGAGTTTATGTCCGCAACCATTTCCATCAAGTCAATGATGCCGACGAACGAATCCTCCTGACCTATGGGAAGCTGTATCGGAACGGGATTGGCTTTGAGCCTTTCCCTTATCATATCGACTACACGGTAGAAATTGGCGCCCATGATGTCCATTTTATTGACGTACGCCATTCTCGGCACCTGGTATTTGTTTGCCTGACGCCATACCGTCTCCGACTGGGGTTCAACGCCGCCCTTTGCGCAGAAGACGGTGACAGCACCGTCAAGCACTCTAAGCGAACGTTCGACCTCGACCGTAAAATCGACGTGTCCGGGGGTGTCTATAATGTTGATTCTGTTTCCGCGCCAGAAGCATGTCGTAGCGGCGGACGTTATCGTTATACCGCGCTCACGCTCCTGTTCCATCCAGTCCATTGTTGCAGAGCCGTCATGAGTTTCACCGATCTTATGCGTTTTACCGGTATAGAACAGGATACGTTCCGTTGTGGTCGTCTTGCCGGCATCGATATGAGCCATTATACCGATATTTCTGGTAAGTTCTAACGGATATTCTCTTGGCATTTACTGAACAACTCCTGAAATTATACTTTGTAGTGGGCGAAAGCCTTGTTGGCTTCTGCCATTTTATGCGTGTCTTCTCTCTTCTTGACGGACGAACCGGTATTGTTCATCGCATCAATTATCTCGCCTGCTAAGCGAGCGGCCATGGTCCTCTCACTGCGCTCTCTTGCGTATCTCGTGAGCCAGCGGAGACCGAGAGTCCTCTGTCTTTCGGGGCGTACGTCCATAGGAACCTGGTACGTGGAGCCGCCTACACGACGAGCCTTTACTTCCAGTTTGGGCATGATATTCTCAAGCGCAGCCTGGAACGCTTCAAGCGGGTTCTTTCCGGTTTTCTGTTCCACCGTCTCGAATGCGTCGTAAACTATCTTCTGAGCAACGCCTTTTTTGCCGTCCAGCATTATATTGTTGATGAGCTTCGTAACGAGCTTTGAATTATAAAGCGGATCCGGCAGAACGTCTCTTTTTGATATTTGACCTCTTCTCGGCATTATGCTTCCCTCCTTCATATAGATTAATGAATTCACAGGTACTCGAAAATTTATCCGTAAATGCGGCGGTCAAACGGTCATATAAAACATTTCCGTATGATTTTGCCTGCAATTTTCAGTATTCTTTTCTGTACTGTTTGCACCTTTTACGCGGTGCGATTATTTTTTAGGTCTTTTTGCGCCGTAAATCGAACGCGCCTGCATTCTGTTGGCAACGCCCTGAGTATCGAGCGTACCGCGGATGATGTGGTAACGTACGCCAGGCAGGTCTCTGACTCTGCCGCCGCGTATAAGAACTACGCTGTGTTCCTGCAGATTATGACCGATACCGGGGATGTAGCACGTTGCCTCAAGTCCGTTAACGAGCTTTACTCTTGCTATTTTACGGATAGCGGAGTTCGGCTTCTTAGGTGTAGCTGTTGTAACCTTGGTGCATACGCCTCTCTTCTGGGGAGAGCTCTGGTCCGTGGCGCGCTTCTTCAAAGAGTTGTAGCTCTTCTGGAGCACGGGAGCCTTGGACTTATACACCTTCTGCTGACGGCCGTTTTTAACGAGCTGATTAAAGGTGGGCATGGATTTCCTCCTTTCATACGGAATTATGTTTTATACACAGGCGGCGGCACCGGAATACCGCTTTGCCGT
>JAEEGW010000077.1 GCA_016280525.1 Clostridiales bacterium | reverse complement strand
TGTCAGCCGACGCGGGTCCGGGTACGCCGAAGGTTATTGTCACGGACCTGCACGTGCGCATGAAAAGCTCTGTTATTTTAAGCTGAACGCCGGTAAAACTGATAAAAGAATCTATAAAAACGTCGGAGCCGGGCATACCGCCGTTTTCGGACAGCACACGGTACATCCTCTGCTGTTCCGCATCCGGGTCGTCTCCGCTTTTCTTTAATATCATATCGTACGCGGGCATAAGCAGCGCCATATCCGAGAGCTTGTCTTTCAGCGCCGCGGTGTCGACCGCGTCTGATGCTTTTTCTATTTCTTCCGCGCCTATGCCCTGGTGCTTGAATTCTTTTATCGCGGATAAAACGGACGACAAAAGCGAGCCGTCCGCCGCGTTCGTTTTGCCGTAGACTTTAAGCGCGGGCGCAACGGAGCGTATCGCAAGATACGCCGCCAGCTTCTGTCCGGTTTTGTCCGCGTAGTTGTACGAAATGCCGCCGTATTTGCGGAAGACCTCGTCGCAGAGGCGCGAAAATCCGTAAACGTGCAGCTTCAGCGTCGGTATGCCGCGGCATACGCGGGCGAGCGCCGCCTCCGCGTCGAGCGCCTCCTGATCCGGCACTACGAGCACGGCGTCGCCGCCGCGCGCCAGAACGTCTTTGATCTTATTATACAGAAGCACGGTCTTGCCCGAGCCGGGAGGACCGTATATAAATTCTATCATAAATTACCTCTGTTTTTCTGAAATTCCTCTTCCTCTTCTTTTATCTCTTTTACTCTCGGTATCATCTCGTCCGTGCGCAGTCTGTCCGCCGCGTATGCGAGGCGCAGAAGCTCGCCCGGGATATAGTCGTCGTATTTTTCAAATACCGGCGATTCGGATTTCGATATGAGGCTTTCTTTATCCACGCCGTCTTTGCAGATATCGTTCAGTCTGTCCGTAAATCTTTTTATCCCGTCGCCCTCGTATCTGAAGGTGATGTAGCAGCAACCTTCAAATTCAACGTTTGAAATGTTCAGCGCGGCGGCGTTTTTGACTAACGTCTTGCGCAGAGTCCTGAACGAGCGCGTGCCGAGCCACGGGAACATACAGTAGGTCATACCGCCGAGCGATATGACGGAATGAGAAAGCATTCCCGTGTTTTTCGCTATATGCCGCGCGACCGCGAGGCGTTTTGCGGCGTTCGGTTTCAGATACGGATAAACGACGTCCTCAGACAGAACTTTTCTCATCCTTTGCAGTATCCTCGTGTTTATTTCGCCGTAATCGCCGGGCCAGGATATCTCCATTTTGCCTTTTACGGGTTTGACGTATATCAGCTTTCTGCCGACGTCAAGCTCGGTGACCTCCCAGACTCTGCCGGCAAGCGCGAAGCGCTCGCCCACGGGCGGAGGCGTTGTTATGGTGCCTATCTCGTCCGATTCACAGCGCACGGAATAATTCTCCGTGTCTTTGAAAACGGCGTAGAATTTGAAAGAATTCGTAAGCCGCTCGCCTTTAAGACCGACTATGAGCGTTTTTTCCTCCGTCTGCTCCAAATAATCCTCTTTCAGCATCGATATGAGAAGCGTTCTGTAATTCTCGCGCGGGACTTTCTCAAACGGCGGCATTGATAAGATCCTGTCCGCCAGCGCTTTCGGCGACAGCTCGCCGGAGGACGCTAAAACTGACAAAGTCTGCTGGAACAGAAGCGAAAACGGCAGATTTTTTGTTGCCGGAGGCTCTATGAAGCGTTCTTCAATATATAACTGTATTATGGCTATTGCGCGTATAAGCTCCCACGGTATGAGCTGCGGCAGGGGAGTGTCCGGCAAATGGTCTTCCTCGCGGAATATCATGAACATCTCTGGCGGCTCGCCGCGTCTGCCGCTCCTGCCGAGACGCTGTAAAAACGACGAAACGGAGTGCGGCGATTCTATCTGCACTATCCGCTGCAGTCTGCCAATATCGATGCCGAGTTCAAGCGTGACCGTCGCGCAGGTGACTAAATTGCCGTATTCGTCGCTTTTGAGCTTCGCCTCCGCTTCCTCGCGCAGAGATGCGGACAGATTGCCGTGGTGTATTAAGAAAATATCCGGCTCGTGCCTGTTTTCCGCTATCTGCCGCAGTGTCGCGGTTATATATTCTGTCTCCTCGCGGGAGTTTGAGAAAACGAGAGCTTTTTTGTCCTTTACGCAGTCGTAAATGTATTCGTACCCCGCGTCGATAACGGAGCGCGCGGAGGGTTTTGACGGCTTTTTCACCGGGACGTTCTTGTCCGCAAACGGGTCGGGCGTGCCGTCCGCCGCGACGGTCTGGTCGGCTGACGCGTTCTGTATGAAAAAGTGCTCGAGCGCGAGCTTCCAGCTCACTCTGCCCTCGTCGGGTCTCGGCGCGTCGCAGTCTCTGCATGATCCGCCGCAGAGCCATTTTTTCGCCGCCTCGATATCGCCTACGGTGGCGGACAGACCTATGCGCCGCACGTCGCGCGCGATCAGCCGGCTTATGCGGGACAGCTGGCAGATTATCTGATTGCCGCGGTCCGTTCCGGTGAGCGTGTGTATCTCGTCTATTATTATGAATCTCAGATCGGAAAACAGTCTTACAATGTCGTTGCTTCTGTTCATCAGCATGCTTTCAAGCGATTCCGGCGTTATCTGCAAAATGCCTTTCGGATCGTTCAGCAGCTTGTTTTTATGGGAAAACGCGACGTCTCCGTGCCAGTGGAAAACGGGTATGCCGCTTTCGTCAAGCAGCTCGTCAAGCCGCAGGAACTGGTCGTTTATAAGGCTTTTCAGCGGCGCGATATAAAGCACCGCCACGCTCTGCGACGGGTCCTCCTCAAGCATTGAGAGTATGGGGAAAAACGCCGCTTCCGTCTTACCGGACGCAGTTGACGACGTTATGAGCAGGTTGTTTTCCGTTTCAAAAATGACCTTTGCCGCTTCAAGCTGAACGTCGCGCAGACTTTCCCAGCCGTGGCGGTATATGAAGTCCTGAATGAACGGGGAATATCTGTAGAAAATATCGTTTTCGGTACTCATCAGATCTGTATATCCTCACTGTTAAAATCAAAATCGTTTTTGTTGTAGGCGCCGGGTAACGGCTCCTCCGGCTCGTTCAGCTCGTCCGGGTCCGCGTCCGCGTGGCTGAGCTTGACCGCGCCGCCGTTTATGAGCTTTGACGCGTCCGCTTCGGGGTTCTGCATAAGAATGTTGAGCAGAGAAATATAGTCGCGTATTATCTCTCGCGGCGTTATCATGGTGTCGGCTCCCGCGCGGGAAAGACACAGCTTCAAAAATTCCTGCTGCTGCTCGTCCGTTATGCGCGGTGTAATATTGTAATACTGCGAATGAAGTCTTGTAAGACGGACTATGAGCGCGTAAAGCTCGCCGTCCGACAACCTGCGCAGCCTTATTACCGGACCTATGAGATTTTTATATCCGCCGTCGGCAAAACGGCTGTCGTACAGACGGCTTTTAAGCGCTTCGTAGCTGTATAATCCTCGCCTGCCGTCCTCTAAAAACTGCGGCGTGCCGCCTAATATCAGCTCAAGCCCCTCGGCTTTGTTCTGGAGCGCGTCGTTATACATATTCAGTATTTTTTCGTAGTTGTTCTCGCGGCTTATGCGGTTCGGGATCTTATACAGATTCACGCACTCGTCTATCATAACTACAAAGCCTTTG
>JAEEGW010000076.1 GCA_016280525.1 Clostridiales bacterium | reverse complement strand
TTATCAGTGGTATGAGATGCTTGACAACCAGAGCACCGAAAACGAGATCGGCGGAGCGGTCAAAAAGAGCTTTGAACCGCAGCAGAAAGAGGGCGACGCTTATTACCGCTGCTACGTTTACGCGGTAGACGGCAGCAACAATATAAGCGCCGGCATACCGACGGATATAGTAAAAGTCAGCTATAAAGCGCCGGAGACCGAGACCGAAACCGTGACGGAGACCGAAGAGCAGACGGAAGAGATAACGGAAACTGCAACCGAGACGGAAGAGACGACGGAAACGGAAGCAGAAGTCACCGGGACCGCGGGAACGGAAGAAACGGAGAGCGAAAACGCGGAAAGCCTGCCGGTCACCGCGGATACGGCGGAAGAAACGGCGCGGCCGACCGAAGGAGAAGCGCAGAGCGGCGGCAGCATAGCGATGACGGCGGTGATACTGCTTATCGTCGTTATAGCGATTCTGTTCACCGGACTTGTAGCTCTGATCGTGATAATTATAATAACGGCAAAGAAAAAAACAGGTAAATAAAAAAACGATATAAGTAAAAAGGCGCCTCGGAAACAGATCCAAAGCGCCTTTTTTATATCCATTATGTAAATAAAATAAATAACTATTGACTTTTTTATCCTTTTCTGTTATAATCATCAAATGTCGCAAACGTGAATGTCAAGGGAGGACGGTATGAAAAAATTCGGTGAGTATGTGCTGAATTTTGTACTCAGCCTGCTTTTCCACTGGTACTGGTGCATACCGGCGATAATCCTTCTGATACTTCATTTTGTGCTCGGCATTTCGATATGGTGGGCTGTAGGCGCGTTTGTTTTATACGTCGTCGGCGTCCGCATATTCGTACACGTTTTAGGCTGGCTCGTATATATGGGCAATCAGGACGAGAGGCCTTCAAAAAACAAAAATCCGTATTCAAACAACAGAAGGAAAACGGAAAAAAGCAAAATCTCCGATCCGGCAGGATTAACAGAAAGAAGAAACGATGATATTCGGTAAGTACGTAAACAGATATTACATAAAATATCTCGGCTGGCTATTGTTCGGCATCGTATCGCTGTTCATTGTTGACAGCGTTCAGCTCATAGTGCCCGAACTTTACCGCACGGCTCTGAACGGGATCATATACGGGGAAGTTGAAATAAACGGCGTAATGCGCGCGTTCGATATGGACGTGCTGCTTGACAATATATGTCTGCCGCTTTTGTTCATCATACTCTCGCTCATCATAGGGCGTTTCGTATGGCGTATATGCTTTTTCGGTTCAGCTGTCAAAATGGAAACGGATCTGAGATCCGTGATGTTCGATCACTGCAAGGAACTGTCTCAACAGTTCTACAACGAAAACAAGGTCGGCGGACTTATGTCGCTTTTCACAAACGACCTTGAGACCGTGCAGGACTGCTTCGGCGGCGGCATACTCATGGCGGCTGACGCGGCGCTGCTCGGCGTGCTCGCTATTTACAAAATGGCGCGCATGAATATATGGCTTACGCTTTTCGCGCTTATCCCGATGGGACTTCTCGGCGCGGTGGGTACGATCGTCGGCAAGACGATGACGAAGCGCTGGGACAGCAGGCAGGAGGCGTTTTCAAGGCTTTCCGACTTTTCGCAGGAGAGCTTTTCCGGCATTTCCGTAATAAAGGCGTTCGTAAGAGAAACGTACGAGCTCATGGCTTTCAGAAAACTGAACCGCGAAAACGAAAACGCAAACGTCAGCTACGTGCGCGTATCCGTTCTGCTCAACATTCTCGTTACGCTTTTTGTGGAATCCGTCGTCTGCATCATTTTCGGATACGGCGGATATCTCGTATATTCCAAGGTGTTCAACGTAGGTCTTCTGATAGAATTTTCCGGCTATTTCACCTCCGTCGTCTGGCCTATAATGGCGATAGCGGAGCTTATAGATATGAGCTCGAGAGGCAAGGCGTCGCTTAAACGCATTACGGACCTTATCGAGGCGGACGTTGACGTGAAGGACGGCGAAAACGTAGTCGACCCGGGCGAGATAAAAGGCGAAATAGAGTTTAAAAATCTGACGTTTACGTATCCCGGCGCAAGCAGGCCTTCGCTTCAGAACGTGTCGTTTAAAATAAACGCGGGAGAAAGCGTCGGCATCATAGGCAAGACCGGTTCGGGCAAAACGACGGTCGCAGACCTTATACTTCGCCAGTACAACGTGGAAGACGGAATGATATTCATAGACGGACACGACATAAACACGATACCGCTTAAAGTGCTGCGCCGCTATTCCGCTTACGTACCGCAGGACAACTTCCTGTTCAGCGATACGATAGAGCACAACATCGCGTTTGCCGTTGACGATTACTCGGACGAGCAGATACAGACCGCGGCGTCATTTGCCGGAGTCCACGACGATATAGTCGAATTCCCGGAAAAATATAAAACCGTACTCGGAGAGCGCGGCGTAACGGTATCCGGCGGACAGAAGCAGAGGATATCCATAGCGCGTGCGCTCATGAAGGACGCTTCTATAATCATAATGGACGACGCGGTATCCGCAGTTGACACGAAGACGGAGGAACAGATCCTTGAAGCGCTGAAGACCGTCAGAGCCGGCAAGACGACTATGATGATAGCACACCGCGTCAGCACCGTTGAAGATATGGACAAGATAATTTACGTAGAAGACGGCACCGTGACCGCCGTGGGTACGCACGAAGAGCTTTATGAGAGCTGCGAGGCGTACAGAAAGACGGTCGAGCTGCAGCGTCTTGAAGAAGAGAGGAGGGAAGACCTCAATGCATGAGTATTATCCGCTTCTCGTTATAGGCGCCGCCGTAAGCGTGTTCGCCGCTGCCTTCATATTTGCCTACGCGTTTATGAAGGATAAAAAAGAAGCCATAGGCTTTGACCGCAATATGAAGGATACGGAAATAACTAAGCGGCTTTTGCGTTACGCAAAACCGCACTGGAAGAATTTCCTTGCCGTGTTCTTCATAATGATATTCTCCATAGCGTACGACATAGTATCGCCGCTTATAGTGAGCCGTATAGCCGACCTTATAAAGGGCAGCTTTGAGATGAAACAGCTGTTTGTTATGATAGGCGTGTACGTAGGCATACTTCTCGTTTCGCTTACCTGCCAGTATTTCCAGGCGATCATTTTGCAGAAAACGGGGCAGAGGATAATATCGTCGCTGCGTTACGATACGTTTGAGCACATTGAAAAACTGTCGCACCAGCAGTTTGCGGAGATACCCGTGGGCAAGCTCGTAACGAGGGTCACAAACGACACGAACGCCGTTTCCATGATGTTTACGAATATTTTCGTGAACCTCGCCAAAAACTCGCTCGTTATTATAGGCGTGCTGTCCGCCATGTTCTTCCTTAACCTGCAGCTTACGCTCATGGTGCTTTGCTTTGCGCCGTTTATAATCATATTCACGGTCATATTCAGAAAGTTTTCAAGAAAAGCGTACCGTAAGGTAAAAGACGGAACGACGAACATAAACACGTTTTTGTCCGAAAATCTGTCCGGTATGAAGATAATCCGCATATTTGACAGGAAGAAAGAGAAAAAAGCGGAGTTTGACGAAAAGAACGACGAGCTCGGCCGCGCAAAACGAAGGCAGATATTCGTATTCGGTATTTTCAGACCTACGATATATATGCTTTATATATCAAGCATCCTGGCGCTGCTTTATTTGGCGGGCAGAGGATATATAAAAGGACTGTCGTTTGCCGGGCAGATCATAACCGCGGACGTTCTCGTGGCTTTCTATATGTATATACAGAAGTTCTTCAACCCGATACAGACATTAGCGGAGCAGTTCAACTGGCTGCAGTCCGCGTTCGCCTCGGCTGAAAAGATATTCACGATACTTGACATTGAGCCGGAGATCGTAGACGAGCCGGACGCCGTGGATATAGGCGAGGTAAAGGGCGAGATCGAGTTCGAGCACGTATGGTTCGCGTATAAAGAAGAGCACTGGATATTAAAGGACGTTTCGTTCAAGGCTGAAGCCGGACAGACCGTCGCCTTGGTCGGCCCCACCGGCGCGGGAAAAACGACGATCTTATCGCTTCTGTGCCGCAACTACGATATACAGAAGGGCAGGATACTCATAGACGGCGTGGATATAAGACGGTACACGGTGTCGTCTTTGCGCCGCCAGTTCGGACAGATGCTGCAGACGGTATTCCTGTTCTCCGGCACGATAAAGTCGAATATCGTCCTGCGTGATGAAACTCTGTCGGACGAGGAAGTCTGGGAAGCCTGCAAATACGTCAACGCGGACAAATTCATCAGTCAGCTTGACGACGGGCTTGAACACGAGGTAAGAGAGTTCGGAAACAACTTCTCCGCCGGTCAGCGTCAGCTCATATCGTTCGCGCGTACGGTTTTGTATAAACCGAAGATAATGATACTTGACGAGGCGACGGCGAATATAGACACGGAGACGGAGCAGCTTATCCAGGATTCGCTTGAGAGGATAATGAATATAGGCACAATGCTAATTGTCGCGCACCGCCTCTCTACCATACAGCATTCGGACAATATAATCGTGTTGGCTGACGGGCAGATCACCGAGCAGGGCACGCACGAGGAACTGCTTGCCAAGCGCGGCAGATATTACAACCTCTATACGCTGCAGCACAGAAGACAGCAGCTTATGGAGTAATTAAGACGGGCGACCAATGGTCGCCCGTAAATAATAAATAAAAAAGAATAAATAAGAAAGAATAAAAAAAGGAGTCGCTGGCGCGACGAATACGGGGGGATTCCCACCCCTCAAGGCGCTGCGCGCCACCCCCCATACCCCTACGGGCGACCAATGGTCGCCCCTACAATTAACCCGCCGCAAGGCGGATTTCATCACCGCAGGTGATTTCATCGCGAAGCGATTTCATCCGTTCGCATTTGCGGACGGATTTCATTTTCTTTGGACCCCCTATCCCCTCCCACAGATCAAAGATCTGATGGGGCAGAGCGTCGGGTGTAGGGGTCGGTGCCTCGACGACCCGATGCATGGGCGACCATTGATCGTCCGCTTGTACGGCGGGAGCAAGCCCCCGCTCTACGTTATTTAAACTGACGGTCATCGGCCGCCCCTGCAGGCATATTAAAATATTTTAATCCGATTTGACTTGACAAAGCGGATATTATGTGATAAAATTGTAGAAAATAAGGAAAAGGGAGTGAGAACTGTGGACAACTGTGACGGTAAGCCTCGAAGTAGGCTAAACGGTATTCCGGAAAACATAACGCGGCTGTCTGCAGTTTATTGCATATAGCTTTTTGCGGTTTTCCGTTATACCGTCGTGTTGCACGACGGTTTATTTTATTTAAAACTACGGGAGGCTGTTATGGATAACGAAAAAGACAACGAATTAAAAGAAGAAGAGAAAAAAGCCGAAGCGGCGGAAGAAGAAAAAGAAGAAAAAGCGGAAGCGGAAGAAGCGGAGAAGCCCGGAGAAGAAGAGGAAGAGGAGTTTCCGCCGGAGCAGAACTACGTTGAAGAGATCATCGAACTGATCCGCTCCGGTCTGCCGGATAAAGAGCTTGTTGCAGAGCTCGGCAATTACCACGAAAACGATATAGCCGGCGCGTTTGAGCAGTTAGAGCCGGAAGAGCGCAAGCGCTTATACGATATTTTAGGCGCCGAGACTTTTTCCGAAATATTCGCGTACGTTGAAAACGTTGAGCAGTACATCGAAGAGATGGGCGTCAAGACCGCCGCCAAAGTCCTTGAAAACATGGACTCCGACGACGCTGTCGACATACTTGACGAGATAGACGACGAAACTGAAAAACAGATAGTCAGCCTGATGGATGAAGAATCAAGCCAGGACATCCAGCTTATCCGTTCGTACGACGACGACGAGATAGGCAGCCGGATGACGACGAACTTCATCTTAATTAAAAACGATCTGACAATCAAACAGGCGATGACCGCGCTTGTTGAACAGGCGGGCGAAAACGACAATATTTCAATGATATACGTAGAAGACGAGGACGGGCGGTTCTACGGCGCGCTGGAGCTTAAAGATCTGATCCGCGCACGCGTGCAGGACAAGCTTGAACCTCTGATAAGTACGTCGTATCCTTACGTAAGAGACCACGAGCATATAGCGGACTGTCTTGAACGTATACGTGAATACACGGAGGATTCGTTCCCCGTTTTGTCCGAAGAAGGCAAGGTCTTAGGCATAATCACGGCGCAGGACATAGTTGAAGTGGTTGACGAAGAGTTCGGAGAAGACTACGCTAAGTTGGCAGGTCTGACCGCGGAAGAAGATTTGAACGAGCCGATAAGAGCGAGTATCAAAAAACGCATACCGTGGCTTATAACGCTTCTGTTCTTAGGCCTCGTCGTTTCGTCCGCTATCGGTATTTTTGAAGACAAGGTCGTGGCGCTTTTGCCGATCATCGCGGTATTCCAGTCCATGGTATTCGATATGGCGGGTAACACCGGCACGCAGTCGCTTGCCGTCACCATTCGTGTGCTTATGGATGAAAGCGTGAACGGCAAACAGAAAGCGAAGCTCGTTTTCAAGGAAGTAAGAGTCGGTATGTGCAACGGATTTATACTGGGCATCACCGCGTTTGTCGTCGTGGGACTTTATATCCTCGCTTTCAAACGTCCGGAAACGCTCAATATGCCGCTGCCGCAGTACGCGTTCACTATCTCCGGCTGTATCGCGTTTTCGCTGTTTACGGCTATGATAATTGCGAGCCTTATAGGAACGACGATACCGATGTTTTTACACAAGATACACATAGACCCCGCGGTCGCGTCCGGTCCGATGATCACGACGGTGAACGACCTTATAGCGACGATGGTCTATTACGGTCTGGCGCTTACGCTTCTCATCAACGTGTTCCATATGGGCGTGAGATTGCCGGTTTAGGACGCAAAAATACGAGTTTACAAAAAGTTAACAAAAATTTTGTCCGGATTTGGTTCAAAATTTGATTGTTATATAATAGAGAGGGCAGAAAACCTTACTCTGAGTTTGTCCGGATGATCCGGCGCGGTTAAGGGGTCTGCCCTCTTATACTCGGAGCTTAGGTTTGATAAGAGAGATTTTATGTTTATTCTTCTGCTGAGTCTGACTTTGGATAAAGAAAAACGGGCGCTTTTTGTCGCTTTGTTTGAGCAGTATAAAAAAATCATGTTCCGTGACGCGCTTGCCGTTCTGAGAAATAAAGCGGACGCCGAGGACGCGGTGCAAAACGCGTGCGTGTCTTTGATGTCTCATATTGACGATCCGGTGTTTTCCGATATCGGATCGTATAACGCGAAAAAGTACGTGCGTGAAACCGTAAAAAACGCGTCCGTTCAAATTCTCGGCAGGCGCGGATTTTCCGGACCGTTCAACGACGGCGCGGCATATAGCGATTTTGAATCCGATATAGTGGAAAAGCTGCAGAACAAAGAGCTGTACGACGCCGTTATTAAAACGATAAACGGCATGGACGAAAAATACAGAGACGCGCTGTACCGCTACTACGTTCTCGGGCAGACGGTAAAAGAGATAGCAAAGCTGACTCATACAAAGCCCGAAACGGTGGAAAAGCGTATTTTCCGCGGAAAAAATATAATTCTTGAAATGGTAGATCCAAAGGACTATGGATATGATCGATAACACGCTTCGCAGCCTGCTTATAGACGCCGCTTTAGCGGAAGCGGAGGAAAGCGAAGGAAAAGAGTATTCTCCCACCGACAGATTCAAGCTCGCTTTGAATAAAGCCCTCAAATCACGCGGTTTTGATCCGTTTTATACGTTTTTTGCAATAAAGCGCCGCCGGGCTCTTGCAATAATCGCCGCGGTCGCCGCCGCGCTTGCGCTCACCATGAGCGTAGGAGCTATACGCGAAAGAGTTGTTAATTTCTTTATTGAAATGTTTGATACGTACGCCGTAATAACAACAGATAAAAACGCCGATTATCCTAAAACTATCGAGGAACAGTATGCTCCGTCATATATTCCGGAGGGGTATGAAATCAAAGGCATAAATGTTGATTACAGCGATTTAGAAATCCAGTATAGTAACTTAGATAAATCCTTAATATTTTCTCAAAATGTAAAAAGTTATCATATTTTTATTGATGCTGAAATACATGTTGAAAATATTAACGTATTCTTAGAAAATGATGGTGTTCTTTGGGAAAGTAAAGGCGCGCGATCTATATATTTTGAATATGGTTGTTACTTTTTTCAAATTATTTCACAACCGGGATTAAGCGAAGAGGAGCTTATAAAAATAGCAAAAAGTATTGAAAAAGTTGAATTTACAAAAAATTAACAAAATTTCTGTCCGGTTTTGGCTTAAATTCTGATTGTTATATTATAGAGATTATCAACAATAATCTCAAAATTTTATAACAAAAGTAGTTTTATATAAAGGAGGCTTTTTATGAAAAAAATTATTACAATAGCTGCAACAGTTTTATTAGTTGCGGTTATGACTGTCAGTTCAAGTATTTATTCTTATGCTCAAGTCAAAGGAGACGTCAATGATGACGGATGGACTGACAACAAGGACGTTGTCGCGTTGTTCAGATACGTTTCGGCGGGAATAAAAGCCGAGGATGAAAGCGTATACGATTTCAACGGCGACGGAGTTGTCGACAACAAAGACGTTGTTGACATGTTCAGAGATCTGTGCGCTGAAAACGCCCCGGAAACTTCCGCAGTGCCGGAAGAACAGGGAAATGCCGAATACGAAATATTCTTATACGGCAGCAGTGAAGGCGAACCCGGTAACTCGAACGGACAAAACGGCGGAAAAAAGTTTTACGGCATTACCGAAGAAAGCAAAAAGGACGGTATGGAGGGGAAAACGATCCAGATGTTCGGTAAAGTCTATACGTTGAGTTATACAAAAACGATGGACTATAAGCTCTATGATGAAAAATACGACAGATACTACGGTGACGGCGGAGTATTCATGTTCGGGGAAAAAACAGGCAGACTAGCAGAATATTATGCTAAATCAGCAGATATACCGGCGGAAGGATTTGTACCTCCGGTAAACGCACATTCAAGCCGTCAGGATTTTATTGACTACGCAAAGACCTTATTGCTTGAAAATTTCGAAACGTCAACGGACGACTGCGACGTTGAAATAAAACTGAAAAAGCTTTCCACAAGTTACAGATACACCTCTGAAGACCTGAAAGAAGGATTTGTAAGCTTTATAGACGAGGATCCGAATTTCTATGCAGAGTACCGTATAATATTCTATAAAAGGTTCAACGGGATGAACCGCATTGACGATATAGAGATCGATATAACAAGCGAAGGCAGGGTACTATTGATACACTGCAGGACCTGTGATGAAAAAATCGAGAAGTTTGAGGACGTATCTATTGACGTAGAACAGCTCAAAAAACAGCTGAAAGAACTCTCATACGATCCGTCTTACCTTTCGTACAGTATGCTTTTGAGAGCTGTACCGGAAGAAAACGAACTGTGGGTGCTCGCAGACGTAAACTATGAGTATGATAAGAACGGAAATATATTCGGCAGTCTAACACAGTATGTAACAAAAGTCGCAGAGATCCCGTCGGATCAAACGGAGCCGGACCCCGTTGATACCGAATTTGAAACGTGGGACGCGTACGCCGGCACCGAAGCGGAATAAGATATAACGAAAAAGCACGGAGAAAGATCATTCCCCGTGCTTTTTGTTTTCCGCTGTTATTTCAGCTTTATCGATCTTACGTACATTATATCTCCCGTGTCGCAGTCGTCAAAATAGTCGAATCTGATTTTATTTATTTTTCCTTTCCAGAAAGACAGGGAGCCGACGTTGACCGTGAGCGTGTGATACTGCCCGTCCTTGATCAGAGAGGCTCTCGTACGCTCCGAGCCGTCCGGACTCGTTTTATTGCCCGTGCAGAGGAACAGGTCCGTTTCGTAGCTGCTTCTGCCGTTTGATAACGGTATCATATAATCGATCTCTATCTTACTGTAATCGGACGCGTACAGTATGGGATCGGATTTCGTATAGTCGACGAACGTCTGCGGGTCGCTTGATGACGTCGCTTTTATCTGCAGGGCTTTTTGCGTTGAGTTGTACGTTACGGTCGTATTGTTTGCGGCGCTGACCGCGGCGCGGCAGCCTTCCACGGTGAAGTCGAGTGACGTGTAATCTATCTCGTCCACTCTCATTGAGATATAGTTTTTGTGCAAGGATTCGTTTGTCGCAAAGTCTTTGTTCGCCTTGAACGTCGCTCTTATCTGCGGCACCGTGCCGGTCGTTATCAGATAGCTGTATTCAATGGGCGTGTACGATACCATTTTTATGGTGTTGATCGGAGCGACGTAGTTCGTTGCGCCGTTTGCCGGGTCTTTTGAGCCGTTATAACTGAATTTTCCGGCGTAGAGAAGGTCAACGTTAGGAACGTATAGACCGACGCCGAAGCCGTCGTTTGCGGACGTCCAGGAACACCACGTTTCCGTATTGCCGTTTTTGACGAAGAAGCGGCAGTCGTCGACGTAGCGTGAATCGCCCCAGAACTGCAGATCGTCCCTGTACGAAAGCGGCGCGTCCGTCCACGAAGCCGTACCGTTGTACCAGCTGAATCTGTTCAGATAACTGACCGTATAGAACGCCGGAAGCTCCTGATGAGTGTACGGGTGCGACCAGCCGGAGAAGTCCACGAATCTGTTATCCACGCGTATCGTATCGTTATTTACCGTGTACGTGTTTTCCATATAGCTCGGCGTTATCTTACCGTTTAGTGACCAGTCCTGCGGCTGAGCCTTAACGTAAACGGAGTTTTCGCTTACCTGCACGTCTATGAGCCGGCTCTGATTGCCGTATTTGTCGCCGCCCTGGACGGGGTTGTATCTCCAGGTCGAACCGTTGAATTCGCCGGGAGTGTACTCCGCGTTGCCGCCCGTGCCGTAATAAGACTGCTGAACGAGCCTGCCGGTGTCCGCGCGGTTTATAAGGTTAGTCAGCCCGCTTATATTGCTCGTTTTGTCTTCTATGTAGCTTATGCCGCCGCCCCACGACAGCTGCACGCCTACCTTGAATCTTGAATTTTCTATATAATGCGTCTGTGAATTGTAGACCTGTATCTGCTCTGTCGTAACGTTTTTTAAAGAGAAAGCCGCCTTTTTTTTGCTGCAGGTGTTTACCGTAATGCTTTTTATGTTTTTGGCTTTGCTGCTGTTGAGATATGACGAGATAAGCCCGCTGAAGGTGCCGTTATCCGCCGCTTCCAGATAAAAATCGTCCGTTTTTTCCGCGTTGTTTTGCATATATCTGACGTATATGTGAAGCGGTTTGCTTGAGCTGTACGTGATGCTCATGCGGTTGAATCTCGTATCGAACGCGCCTTCTTCAAACGTTATTACAAAATCCGTTGCTATTGTAAACGTTCCGTTTGATTCCGCGCTCTGACCGCTTACCGTATATTCCGTTCCGCTGTCCGTTATATAGACCTTGTCCGACGGTACGGACAGATAACGGAACAGAAGCGTCACGTCCTTGTTGTTTATCTTACTGTCGCGATTGAAGTCTGCCGTGACCTCCGTAACGGTCCCGCCGTCCCCGGACACGTATTTGAACAGCGATACAACGTCTTTGTTGTTTGACGCGCCGTCTGCGTTTATATCACCTTTCAGAGCGGCGTTCACGCCCGTAAAAGTAAACTGCAAAAGTATAACGGAGAAGAGGAACAGACACAGAAATTTCTTCATTTTGCTTATATCCTTTCGGTTTTATGATTTAATTATAGAACAAAAACATGGAAAAATCAACAGGTATTGTTTAACAAGCGTAAAAATCATTGACAAAACGGCCATTAAATGGTATAGTAATATTATAAAGAATAAGCGGAGGTCCTGTTATGATTTACAAGGATTATAAAAGAGACAGACTGTCGGCACTCGGGCTCGGATGTATGCGCCTTCCCACCGTCAACGGAGTTTACGCGGATATAGATAAAGAAGCGGTAAAAGAAATGGTCGCCTACGCCATGGAGCACGGGATAAACTACTACGATACGGCGTGGGGTTACCACGAGGGCAATTCGGAGCTCGTTATGGGCGAAATACTCTCACAGTACCCGCGGGAAAGCTACCGCCTCGCCTCAAAATTCCCGGGTTACGACTTGTCAAATATGGACAAGGTCGAGGAAATATTTGAAAAACAGCTTGTAAAATGCCATACGGAGTATTTTGACTTTTATCTTTTCCACAACCTCTGTGAGATGAACATAAACGAATATCTCGACCCGAAATACGGCATTTTCGATTATCTTATGAAACAGCGCGTAAACGGCAGGATAAAACATCTGGGCGTGTCCGTCCACAGCAGCTACGAGACGCTCAAGCGTTTTCTTGAAAGCTACGGGCAGTTTATGGAATTCTGCCAGATACAGCTGAACTGGTTCGACTATAAATTTCAGCGCGCGGACAAAAAGCTGGAGCTTTTGAAGCAGTATAATATCCCGGTCTGGGTAATGGAGCCGGTGCGCGGCGGCAAGCTGATGAACTTAGCGGAAGAGGATCTGGCAAAGCTGAAAGAAATGCGCCCGGACGAGACTGCCGCGGGCGTTGCTTTCAGATTTTTGCAGAGTATACCGGAGGTGACGATGATACTGTCCGGAATGTCGAATATGCAGCAGCTTAAAGAGAATATAGAGACTTTCAGCACGGAAAAGCCGCTTGACGAAGCGGAGCGCGGCGAGATAATGAAAATAGCTCACAAAATGGCGGGCAAAGGCACCGTGCCGTGTACGGCGTGCCGCTACTGTACCGATCACTGCCCCATGGAGCTTGACATCCCGCGGCTCATAGAGCTGTATAACGAACATAAATATTCCGGCGGCGGATTTATAGCTCCCATGGCGTTATCCGCCATGCCGGACGATAAGAAGCCGTCCGCGTGCATAGCCTGCCAGAGCTGTGAAGCGGTCTGCCCGCAGCAGATAAGCATACACGAGGTAATGGCGGAGTTCGGCAGCATGATTCAGACTTTTTAAAATTTATTGCTTGTTTAAAAATATATTAAAGAAATATAACAATTTTATTATGATATATATTTATATTATAAACATGGAGTTGAATAAGTATATGTTGAAAAGAAAAATATCAATTATTTTTTGCCTTATCCTACTGTCGTGTTTTGCAATAGTATTACAATCATGTTCGGCAAAAATCGCAATCGAAAATAACGGTGAAGAGCTGACCGATTTTGAAAGCGTAAGCTCGGGCGATGTTATCGAACAAAACGAAACGACCGACACTGCCGGAGACGTATCGGAAGAGATCACGGAAGCGGAAACTGACAAAATACAGATAGTGCCGTTTGACAGCATCGTAGAAAAGCCCGCGTTCGAGCTTGACGGCGAATCGACCGGGTCGGGAGGCTACGGCGATTCCGAGTACGGATATTTTATATCGCACGATCTCAATAAATATATTAAGGTCTTCAGAAACAGAACTAAAGGAGAGGATGAAAAACAATTTGAACTTGCCGTTTGCCTTGTAAAAGTAAAGGACGTCTCGTTTGAATTGAACGAATCTTTGATGGAATACTATAAAAGCGAAGGCCTTGAGACGCCGTATGATATTATGAAGATGAACGTAACGGCGGAGATAGAAAAAATATTTGAATACGTAGAACCGAATCCTTATGAAAAGCTGATATTCGAGGGGGGCGAGCTGACTTTTGAATCGTGGGGAGGTGCAAATTGCAGCAAAGATACGAAAAAGTACAGCGTAGGCAGGATGAATTACAGCTTTTTGGAGACAGATGCGGAGTACGTTGTGTATCTGAGAATGTGGAGACCACCGAAGGGACTCTGGGCAAACGCGATAGCGCTGACGGTGCCGCTGCACAACTGTATGATAGACGATGAATACGTTAATTATTATAATGAAAAGTATTCAACGTATTTTAAAAGCTGGAACGCTGAAATATCAAACGACGCTATAGCGGTATATCTGTCGGACGACCCGAGGTACGTACAAGACGCGGAATTTGTAAAGCACGCCTCTGCGCGCGGCTACTTAACTCAATAAAATTCAAACGGACCGGACAAACGATTATATGAAGAAAAAAATAAAGACGGGCGGCATAAAGCAAAAAATATTCAGCCTTGTTATCATCACTATAGTTCTGACGGTCGCGTCATATACCGCGGTTCTGATATATCAGTCTCACTCGCTGACAGAGCTCGTGCGGAATACGAACGAGTCGCAGAAGCAGTCCATAGCGTCTATATCCGATCAGACCATGAGCGCGATACTTAACTCCAATCTGGCGCAGAGCACGCAGATGGAGGCGTACATAGCCGGAGACGTTTTCGGCGACGCGGTGCGCGTAGTAAACATAGTGGCGGATTATACCGGCAAGCTTTTCGCCGACCCGGAAAACTATCCGTTAAGAGAAACGTCGTCCCCGGACAAAGACAAAGACGGGCAGATAAGCGTACAGGTTTTGGCGGAGGCGGGGATCGACTTAAACGACCCTGAGATAAGCGAAAAGCTCGGGCTTATAGGCAATCTGTCCGATCTTATGGCGGCGTCCTACGCGGATTCAAACGTGGATTCCTGCTACTGCGCGCTGCCGGAAGGCGTTATGCTTTTGGTAGACAACCACTCTGCCACGAAGTTTGACGAAAAAGGCGAGATAATCCCCATCCCCATACGCGAAAGGCTGTGGTATACCGGCGCGGCGGATGCGGGAAAACTGCACTTTACGGACGTTACCACGGAT
>JAEEGW010000075.1 GCA_016280525.1 Clostridiales bacterium | reverse complement strand
TTCTGATAATATTATAACACGTTTTCGGAATAAGTAAAGCGACCGCTCGGAAAGTATGATTTAACTGCAGGTTAAAAAAATATAGCAATAATAAAAGACGCCTTTAGTTGTAAAGGCGTCTATATGATTATTATTACTTTTTACCGAACATCCACTGCAGCGTATACTGTATGTATTCGTCCCAGAATTCCCAGCAGTGTACGCCGTCCGATTCTCTGTACGTCAGATCGTAGCCGTTGTCTTCCAATATCTTTTTGAATCTGACGTTCTGATCGTATAAGCCGTCCTGTCTTCCTATGCCGATGAAGACGCCGGGTTTTATCTTGTCGTTTTTGTGCGCATCGACGAGCTTTATAAGATCATCCTCGTCGGGCACGGCTTGTCCTTCGCCGAAAATGGCGGTAAACAGTTCGGAACGCTCGCCGCAGAACTCCGCAATATCCGTAACCGCGGACAAAGCGGAAGCGGCGGCGTATCTATCCGGCTCACGCAAAGCGGCTTTGAGAGCGCCGTAGCCGCCCATTGAAAGTCCGGCTATGAACGTGTCCTCGCGGCGGTCGGAAACGTTGAAAAACTCGCTCATACGGGCAGGCAGCTCTTTTGTTATATATTTATAATAGTCTCCGCCGTATTTCATATCCGTGTAAAAGCTTCTGTGACCGTTGGGCATAACGACGCATACGCCGTAATATCCCGCGTATCTTTCTATACTTGTGCGGCGCATCCATATAGTCTGGTCGTCGGACAGACCGTGCAGAAGGTATAATACCTTTATATTTCTGCTGCCGCCGTTATTCGTAACGCCTATTTCGCCCAGGCCTCCGCGCTGGGGCATGACGACCAATACTTCACTCTGCATACCGAGAGCCTCGCTGAAAAAATCCAGATTAATAAGTGCCATATCTTTAATCCTCCTTACGTTATATTATACAATACCGCTCGAATATTGTCAAGTAAATACTTGACAAACGAAAAGAAAATCTTTATAATATTAAAAAAGATCATTAAACAGAAGAAATGAATAAAGAAGAAAAAAGAGAATTTTACAAAAAACTGATAACGCTTACCCTGCCGCTCGCTTTTGAAAGCCTTATGCTCGCGTCTGTCGCGGCGGCGGACGCGTTCATGCTCGGCAGGCTCGATCAGGACGCCATGTCCGGAGTATCGCTTGCGACGCAGATACAGTTCATACAGAATATGGTCATTTCCTCCATGACCGCGGCGGGAACTATACTCGGCGCGCAGTACTGGGGAAAAGGCGACAAAAAGACGATAAACGACATTTTTTGCCTTATGCTCCGCATAAACGCGGTCGTTTCCGTTTTGTTTTTCGCCGGCTGCGTGTTTTTTCCGCAGTATCTTATGTTCGCGTTCGCGCACGACGACGTGCTCGTAGCAAACGGCGCGGAATATTTACGGATAGCCGGCTGGTCGTATCTTTTGACGGGAATATCGCAGTGTTATCTGTCTATAATGAGGATAAGCGAACACGCGGGAGTCAGCGCGGCGATAAGTTCCGGCGCGGTGCTTCTGAACATAGGTTTAAACGCCGTTCTCATATTCGGTTATCTCGGATTTACGCCTATGGGTATAAAGGGCGCGGCGGTCGCGACGCTTGCCGCGAGGATAATCGAGCTTTCCGTCTGCGTAGGCGTTTCTTTTAGCAAAAACTTCATACGGCCGAACTTAAGGCGGCTGTTTTTCCGCGACAAAGTCTTATCGGCTGATTTCCGCAAATGCTGCCTGCCCGTGCTCGGCGCGTCGCTTTTGTGGGGCGTCGGCTTTACGTCGTATACGTCCGTTATGGGACACCTGGGCGGTGACGCTGCGGCGGCAAACTCCGTTTCCGCGGTCGTGCGCGACCTTATGTGCTGCGCCTGCAACGGTCTTGCGTCCGCGGGCGGCATAGTAGTAGGCAATAAGCTGGGCGAGGGCGATCTTAAAAGGGGAAAAGCGTACGGCGACAAACTGCTCGTTATATCCTTTATCTGCGGACTTATAACCGCCGTCATCATAATAGCGCTCATACCTTTGACGCTGCTTATCGCTGAACTGTCCGAAACCGCGCGCAAAAATCTCATAGGTATGATGATAATAATGGCGGTCTATATGATTGCGCGGTGTATAAATACGATTGTCATAAACGGCGTGTTTGCCGCCGGAGGCGATACGAAATTCGATATGTACAGCCTTGCGGTGTCTATGTGGGGCATAGCGATACCTCTGTCGTTTTTATCGGCTTTCGTTTTCGGCTGGCATATTTATATAGTGTATATTTTCACGTGTATTGACGAAATAGGAAAAATACCGTGGGTAATGATACATTTCAAAAAACACAAATGGGTAAAAGATCTTACAAGAAACAGAAGTGAAAAGGAGGAATTACAATGAGGTACAGAATTGAAGGAACACCGCTGCCGGTAGTTATCTGCGAACTGCAGGCAAACGAACAGATGATAACGGAAAGCGGCGGTATGAGCTGGATGTCTCCGAATATGAAAATGGAGACGACGAGCAACGGCGGTGTGGGAAAGGCTTTCGGAAGGATGTTTTCCGGCGAATCCCTGTTCCAGAACCGTTACACCGCGGAGGGCGGCCCGGGCATGATAGCGTTTGCGTCAAGTTTCCCCGGCTCTATCCGTGCCGTTGAAATAACGCCGGACAGACCGATAATCGCGCAGAAAAGCGCTTTTCTCGCGTGCGAGACGGGCGTTGATCTTTCGATTTTCTTCCAGAAAAAGTTCGGCGCCGGCTTCTTCGGCGGCGAGGGCTTCATTATGCAGAAGCTGACCGGATCCGGCACGGCGTTTCTTGAAATAGACGGACACGCCGTAGAATACGATCTTGCGGCAGGTCAGGAGCTTGTCATAGGCACGGGCTATCTTGCGATGATGGACGCTACGTGCACTATGGACGTCGTTGCGATAAAAGGCGCGAAAAACGTGCTTTTAGGCGGCGAGGGACTTTTCAACACGCTCGTAAGAGGCCCCGGAAAAGTCATCGTTCAGACTATGCCCGCGTCAAAGCTCGTGCAGGCTCTGGGAGTATCCGCGAACAAGTAATTATCTTAAATGGAAAACGCACCGTCATTAAAGGTCAGAATAAAGAGCACCGCGGCGTATATCGCCGCCGCGGTGCTTTTGATCGTTCTTACCGTTTTTGCGCGAAAGATTGACGGTGCGTATTTTTCATCCGGCACGCTGTTCAAGCCCGCGGAGATGACGGTCGAAGCGGCAATGATACTGTTTGCCGGTCTTTTCGCGTTAAAACACCGCGAAAGCGGTATAATGAAGAGGATAAGATCGCATCTTATTTATATCGCCGTGCCGCTTGTAACGGTTTTTGCGGCGCGTTTCTTTTTGCCGGACAAGATACTGCCGTTAACGCACAATCTTATACATATACTTGATATATTCCTATCCGCGTTTTCGGACGACCTCGTGCTCTGCGCCTTAGGCTGCATACTGCTTATCCACAAGGGCGGGCTGAAGAGAAGCGGCGTATTTATAATGCTTATCTGCATGGTCGTATACGAGGCTGTGCTTACGGAAGAAACTGCGGCGGAGCTCGTGTTTTCTATCGTCGCCGTCGCTCTGCTCGGATTTTTTGAGATACAGCTTCATCTGAGTGCTGAAAGCGCGGTATTCTGCGCGGTGTTTCATTTTATCATCCGTCTGTGTATCGAACTTCCGGCACACAACACGGCGCAGAACGAGCCGTTTTTCGGATCTGCCGCCTCAAACGCCCTGCATTTTGCGGCGCTTCTTACAATGCTTCTGCTCGGTTCGATCTTATATGCGAGAAGAAGAGAAAAGGATCTTATCGATAATGCGGAGGATTATTCAAAAAGTCAGCGGACTTAGTTATCCGGCAGCTCTAACTTGACGTAACCCTGCTCGGATCTGCAGAGCGGACAGGTATAAGGCGCTTCTTCCGTCTCCTGCTCGTGGCCACAGTTACTGCATTTCCATTTTGTCGGCGTTCCGCGGCGGTATAACATGCCGTCCTTAAGCTGCTGTCTTATATTGTTTAACTGCATCATATGACAGTGCTCGACCGCCGCGACAAGCTCAAACAGTTTTGCCTGCTCGGGAAAGCCCTCATCGTACGCGGTCTTTGCATATTCCGCGTATATTTTTACGCTCTCGTCGTATTCGGTCCCGGCTGCAAGCTCAAGATTCTGTATAAGGTCCCACTTTTCTTTAAACGGATAACCCGCGTTTACCGTAAGATCGTTCATAATGCCGCTGTCCGCGCTCTGTATCGCGGTGTAGAACATCCTTGCGTGGTAGAATTCGTTTTTGGATATAACGTTCAAGGCGCATTCCACCTCGTACAGCTTCTGCATTTTCGCGCCGTACGCCATGAATTTGTATCTGACGTGCGCCTGACATTCCCCGGCAAACGAATTTACGAGATTTAAAAAAGTCTTACTGTTTTTTAATTCCATTGTATTTTTTCCTTTCTTTTTTCCGTTAGTATTGCCGTCTGTGCGTAAATAAAATCAAATTATAAAAAAATACGAAAAAAGGCAATAAATTCAAATGTCGGAAATAAACCTGTAACAATAAAATTCTTAATATAGATTATAATATATTGATAAATACTGTAAGGACGTGCTGCTTTGAAAAAGTATACGCTTGATCTGGTCGGCTGCGACCACGCAAAGGAATACTTTATATCCGCCTTAAACGGCGGGTATCTGAGCCACGCCTATATAATAGAAGGCGCGTCCGGCAGCGGCAGACATACGCTTATAAAAGAACTGCTCAAAGCCATGGCGTGCGAGAGCGATAACGCGCCGTGCGGCGAGTGCGGCTGCTGCGTCCGTCTTGAAGCCGGCGTATGCGTTGACGTTCATGTTATAAAAGCCGCTGAGGGCAAGACGGAGCTGACCGTCGATCTTATTCGCGGTATTTACGACAGCGTCGGTCTTATGCCCGCGGACATCCCGTTCAAAGCGTATATCATAGAAGACGGGGACAAAATGAACAGAAGCGCGCAGAACGCGTTTTTAAAGCTGTTTGAAGAGCCGCCGGAAAACGTATATTTCTTTATAATAACTACGGACGCGCAGGCTCTTTTACCGACTATAAGATCAAGAGCGCTTATAATCAGAACGGAGCGTCTTGACCGAGAGCAGATGAAGGCCGTGCTTGATAAAAAAGGCATACCGGATAATAAGAAAAGAGAAGACGCGATAGCACTGTCAAACGGCTGTGCAGGAGAAGCAATGCGCATATACGAGGACGGAGCGGACGCGGTCAAGCTGCGTGACGCGGCGGACAAGCTTATAAAAGCGCTTCTGTCGCCCGGCCTAGACAAGCTCTCTTTTATAAACGTACATCAGAAAAACATCAAAAAAACGGACGAGCTGTGCAAAGTCTACGCACTGCTTCAGACCGCTCTGCGCGACGTTATAACGGTAAAACTCGGCGCGACGGAGCAAACGGTTTATTTTACGAATTATGAGGACGCGGAGGAATACTCGCTTCACATATCGGACAGCGCAGTTATCAAGACGAACGACGTTATATCGGAGCTTTTATCAATATCCGACGTCCCGCTCAATCCCACACTTGCGATAACCGAATTCGCGTCAAGAGTCTGGGATGCGCATCTGATATAACGCCCGCAAGGGCAATTCACGCGCCGTAAGGCGCAATTCACGCCGCAGGCAATTCACGCCGTAAGGCAATTCACGCCCGTCAGGGCTTCGTCCTTAGTGAATTTCCGCTGACGCGGAGTGAATTTCCGCCGGCGCGGAATGAATTGCCGCATACGCGGCATGTAACTTAGCCATAAAGGCGTTAAAACTTCATTCGGTGCGGTTACCGGATGATTTATGACACGCGGCGCGAAAGCGTCATTACCGCATGAAAGGAAAAAGAAAAAGTGAACGACAGAAGACATAAAAGGCATTTTATGCACGTGCCGAAAGCACCTGTTGCAGCCCCGGAAAAGGAGAAGATGAAAAAGCCCGCGTCGGAATACGAGGCGCCGCGCTTCGTTTTGCCGGAAAGCTATTACGAAAAGCCC
>JAEEGW010000074.1 GCA_016280525.1 Clostridiales bacterium | reverse complement strand
CTACGCTTCGCAATTTCTAATGACCACTTTGCAATTGTAATTTGCGGTTGTATCTCATAAAGAGCATCTATTCGGTTTCTTAATTCATCATCATCTAACAGATTGATTTTTCTTATAGTCATTAAAACATCCCCACAAATTGCGATTTGTCTCCTATGTTTTCCCCGGTTTTCGGATCCCGAAGATATTCCGAACGCCAAACGCGCCGAACCATATCGCCGCCGCTCCGATGCAAAAAGCCGTGACGTAAAACAGCAGGAATACGGGATACGGGATATATGGCTGAACGTCGCGGAATACCGGCAGCGAACTGTTGTAAAACGGTGAAATGTAAAACATATTGAAGGTCAGTTCGGTGCCGATCGCGTTTTTAAGCCGAAGTCCCCATACCGTATCAAGGATCAGCGCGACGCAGATCGCAACGGTATAAATGGCGGCCGATCCAAGCCATTCTCTGAAAAAGTTTTTGACCGACTTCGCATAATCGTTGGCAACGATGAGATACAGTCCCATGATGACGATCGACGTATGCCAGAAAAAACTGTGACAGGTGATCGTCACGTAGTCCCAGTAAAAGCCTTCCGGGAGGATCAGCGTCATAATGCCGGCTATGAGCCCGAAGAAAGATAAAAATTTGTAGATCGCGTCTTTGACGCGCCCGTTTTTCAGAAGCGGCGCGATGACGGCCGCGAACATGGGCACCGAGCAGAATTGCCACGGAAACAGATTCCACGGATACTCCCCTGTTTCAACCGTGAAAAAGATCTGCTTGTAGATCTCTGCCGCGAGCATGGTAAGCCCGTACATAAGTACGACGCGGTCTGTCGTTTTCTTATTCTTTTTCGCTGCGACGGGCAGCAGACAAACGCTCTCCAGCACCATGATGCCGATCCACATAAAGTAAAACCAGCCGTACATCGCGCCGCCGTTTTTCGGCAGAAACGCCGGATCCCACTTCCACGCCGTGATCATTCATTCACTCCTTAATACTATCTTTGAAACTGTATTTCGCTGTTGTTCCGACTCCGAAAGCCGGGATTTGTCTCGATCCATCCTTAGGAAAAAACGCCCCGGAATTGCTTTCGGAGCGGCGTTCCGGCGGAGAGGATGGGATTCGAACCCATGTGCGGTTTCCCGCAAACTGATTTCGAGCTTCTTACGAAACTGTCAGTTTCAGTCGGGTTGATACCGTTTTCCGTCAGAATTGTACGCCGCCTCCGAAAGCGTGTAATATCAAGGGGTTTGCCGTTTGTGGGAACAAAAATTCCCGTTTCACAAGGAACCGCGCCAAAGTTCGAATAGAGCCCGTTTTTCGCTCTTCTTGCATGAATTTCTTGCAAAAATGCAAGAAAACCTCGTCCGGCTTTACCTCTGCAAACCGAAATTTGGTTTAGTGTTCCTTTCTACAAATTATGATGTGTGCAAATTCTTTTTCATAAGTATTTTCTACACAAAGTTGAGTGGATTCAATCAGAGAAATTGTGTTTTCCAACGTGTCCGGGAAAACTCTGATTTTATAATCCTGCATATCCAAAAAAAGATCCTGACTTTTATCAATGGATAGGCAAAACAAGCCGTTATTGGCAAGTAATGTATCCACTTTTGAAAGAAAACCTTGCTTGTCTTCGAAATGAATTAAAGTCAATGATGAGTAAACAACGTCAAAAATTTGTTCAGATTCCCATTCTGTAAAATCGGCACAGATGAGTGAAATATTGTTGAAGCTTCGAAGATTTTCTTTGGCCCTCTCAATGGTCTTAGGCGAAATATCTATCCCGGTAAAGGATAAACAATTCGGAGCGACTTTTTGGGCAAGCCTGCCGGTTCCCACACCGATTTCCAGAACTCGCTTTGTCTTATCAAGTGCCATGAAATCAATAAAAAGTTTACCGTCCCATTTTTCCATATAATCTTGTAATACCGGCGGATCACGAAAAGGATCGTTGTCATCATCTATCAATTTATCATAGTGCTGAATTACATTCATCTGCTCACCTCCCTAAATCCCGATTTGTCGATATCACTGCTATCATCTGTTTTCTCGCAAAACCGGGATTTGCGCGATTATTTTTTGTCTTGCTGTTCTAATTTCTTGGAAAGAAAAATAACAAGCTCATCATCGTTTGCAATGGACGTTTCGTATTGTTCACAAGGTTTTTTTTGATACCAGACACCGGTCCCGTCCGGGATATAGCCCCGTTTGACATACATTCGTTGAGCGCTTCCATATCCGCTGTGAAGTCCGACGCCAAGCCATACTGTGTCGGCATATTGCCCGGCGATGTCTTCGGCGATATCCATCAGTTTACTGCCGATCCCTTTCCTCCGATATTTTTCTAATACTCCAAAATCAACGATTTCAGGTAGTCCTTTTCCGCTGAACGGACCGCCGAGACCTGTATAGTAGACATTCACATATCCGGCGGGGAGTCCTTTGTATACCGCCGTTAATGAAACGCATTTTCCGTCAGACTGATCCTTGAGTCTTTTGAGATATTTGGATATGTCAGCGTGCCATCCCTGCGCGATTTCTTCGTTGGTAAAGATCAAAGCGTCTGCTTCCTCCATATTGCGTATCATCAGTTCGTTATTCCTGTAATAAACCATGACTCCTCCCAATAGTCTTATGGACCGGTAAATCCCGATTTGTCGATATCTCAATTTGTCTATTTGCATAGAACGCAGTTGTATCGGACAACCGATCCATCAGGATAATCAACTACAATTTTTTCCAAAGCAAACCCACACTTACGGTAGAATCCGACTGAATCGTCGTCCGTCTGTGCTTCAAGCTTTTCCAAGCTCTCCGATTTCAGTACAAATTGGATCATATTCCTCCCAATTCCACGACGGTGTAGTTTTTCAGGCACAGCAATTCCGATGATTTCCGCAACAGCATTTGAGTATTTCAGAACCATCATCCCGGCTTTTTCACCCTGATTTTCGCATACAAATATCCTCACAGACGGGTCGTTTAACAAGTCTTCCATCTGCATCTTGAAATCCTCATATGTCGGGCGGTACATGCAAGAAGCATAGATCAAGAATGCCTCTTCTGAAAGAAGCCAGGCTGCATCACCACATAATACAACGTTCATAACTGTCCTCACAAATCCCGGTTTGTCGGAATCTTTCATTAGTGGTTGTTCAGTTCTTCCAGCCTTTTCTTTCGGTCCTGCTTTTCGGAATCGAAGACGGCAACCGCCAGATCGGTCAGCTCCTTATCCCATAGCTCGCCGGTTCTCTGTACCTCCGCCCACGGGCAAAACGAGGCGTAATTCTCATCAAGCGCGATATCGTATGAACTGTTCCGGTCGCTGACGCTTTTATAAAGATGTCTGCCGTTGTTGATCAAGCGCTGCGCTTCTTCGCGCTTCATGCCCTTCGTTTTGAGGGTGTTGAAAATCTCTTCGTTGATTTCGTAGAGATCGTAATAACCGGCCAAATAGGATTCGGCGGTATATATCCTTCTTTCGCTGTCATAACAGGCTTTCCAACCCGGTCCTGTCTTGAAATGGAGCGAGCCTTCTGTGTATTCTGCGGGAAGTCTGATCTGATTATCTTTCTTCTTTTTCTTAGATTCTTTTGCCACGGCTTGTACTCTCCAAATCCCGATTTGTCGGGATCTTTTTTTCTTAATTCATCCTTTTCTCAAAACGAAACATTCCGTCGTTTTCATCGTCTTCAAAGCGGTTTTCTTCGCCGGTCTCCGGATCGTGCGGATCGGGATGGTGACTGTTATAAAACTCCACGATATGGAATCCGCAGCGGTTGACGTAGAAATGTATGTTCCGCTTTTCAAAATACGGCGTCACGGTCTCCCAGACCTTCACCTCGGGGTGCAGCCGCTCGATTTCGCGCCACGCGGCGTATCCGATCCCTTTGCCGTGAACTTCAGGCGAGACGAAGAGCAGATCAAGATCGCCGCGCTCTCCGTTCACTCTTATAACGGCGCCGCCGACTTTTTTCGCCGCCGCGCATTATGCGGTCGCTTCGCCTTCGTCTATGGAGCACTCTATCGTCTGACGGGAGATGATCTCGCCGTCTTCTTCAAAATGGTCATCGCGGCGCCCGAATTCCTCAAGCGCGCCGTAATTGAACGCCTCCTGATTGTCGCGGACGAACCGGTCGCGGTCGTCTTCGTCGAGAGGGGCAAGATACACTCTGTTTTCGGTACGGGCGAGCAGACGCGATCTCAAAAGCTCGTATCTGTGATATTTTTCTTCCTTTTTGAAATGCACCTGCCGGAACTGCTCGGGACAGTTACCGTAATTCAGCCGAACGTCGCCGAACTGCTCGCTCGTCAGATCGAACACACAGCCGCCCACGTCGTTGAAACAGTGGAAATTCCCGTCGCCGAGCGGCACGCCGTAAACTTTTCCGCCGTATATATCCTGCATCAAAAACGCCGTGATCGAGCATTGACCGAGCGTTTTGTTTTCGGCCGACCAGTCGCCGCGCATCCTCGGCGCGCAGGTGTCCGCCTGCCATATTTCAGACAGCAGATCGTAATAGTCGCGCGGCGTCAGTCCGTATTTATCTTTTATACCGGCGTTCTCCCAACCGTAAAATTTGTATTTATCGGTCATTTTAAATTATCCTCATCAAAAACCTTTAGATCCGGATTTGTTGTACTGTTTTTATTTTACTTGAAAAGTGTGAATTTTTCAATATTAATACCGTGTCTGTGTCGGTATAATACAAAAAAACCACCCCGCCCGACTTCACGTCGGGCATGGGTATGTTTCTCGTTATTTTATTTTTGCAAACGGGATTTGCCGGTATCATTAAATCCGGTTGAACTTTTCTTTCTTACGTTTGCATCTCGGGCAGTGCCAGTCGTCGGGAAGATCCTCAAATTTCGTTCCCACCGGTATGTTCTGCTTCGGGTCGCCTTTCGCCGGATCGCAGACGTAGCCGCACGGGCATTTGTACCGTCCGTCTCCCTGATTTACCGCATCGCGCTTATCGTTTACTTCTTTGCGATCACCGTGATCCACGGCTTATTCGGATGAGAGTCCGTTTTCACTTCGGAAAAGCCGACTATTTTGAGCGCTGCGGTCAGTTCCTTTGCCGTATAACACTTCATACCGTCGATGATCTGCTCAAACTTTTTACCGGTCTCGTCCTCGCCGTTCGATTCGTTTACGATCAGAAACGAGCCGCCGTTTTTCAGGATGCGGAACACCTCTGCAAACGACTTCTCCGGTCCCGGCCAGAAATAGACCGTTTCAAACGCCGTCGCAAGATCGTATGAGCCGTCCGGAAGATCGAGCTTTGATACGTCGCCCTGTCTGACGACGCACCTTCCGTCCGCTGCGGCTTTTTCGTTATACTCTTTTGTTTTTTCGACAGACAACTCGGAATAATCAATGGCGACAAGCTTTGAATCCGGATATCTTTTGAGCAGTTCTTTTGCGTTCCTGCCCCCGCCGCAGCCGAGCTCGGCGATAAGCGACGGCTTTATACCGTCAAGGTGCGACATGCCCCAGTCAGCCATTTTTGCGTGCCCGGAGCCGTTCATACTGCCGAGCATCATCTTGCCGAGAACCCCCTGCGGTTTTCTCGTCTGATTTACGAATGATCTGAAAAGTCCCATATTATCCTCCCGATCAGCCGAAAATCCCGCGCTTTTTATAAGGCTCGGATCCGGCTGAAATAAACGTATATCCGGTATCTGTTATCGCTTTTTTGAGCTTTTCCGTATCGGCTGAGCCGTCGATAAGGAACGTCGCTTCTTTCTGCGCTTTTGACGCTTTTACTTTTTTCGCGTCGGGGAACGCGCGTCTTATCGTGTCGCAGATATGCGCCTCGCACATCCCGCACATCATACCTTCGATCTTTACGGTCACTTTATTCATATTGCCTCCTTTGGTTAGCCACGGCTAACTCATATCCTTAAAATCAAGGGCTTGCACCCCTGATTTTGTTTTATTCCGCGTTTTTGAGCGCCTCGACCATGTCGATCTTCCTGTTCTTTCGTGCGACCATCCAGCCGACGAGGAGCGAAACGCCAAAGGTCAAAAGGATCGAAACCGAATAGGTCAACGGTCCGAGCATCAGTTTCATTTCGTATTCGCCCGCGAGCGCGGTCAGCATCCAGTACAGCGTTCCAAGCCCCGCCGGGAGTCCGAGGATCACGCCGATCACGGTCAGCCAGACGTTCTGCGAGATCAGCAGTTGCCCGATCTTTTTGCTCCTGAAGCCGAGTACCTTCAGCGTGGCAAGCTCGCGGGAACGTTCGACGTAGCTCATGATCCCGAGGTTATACAGCACTACGATCCCGAGGATCACGGCGGCTACGACGAGGATGAGCACCATTGAATCCATTATTTCGACAAAGCTTGCAAAGCTGTCCATCAGTTGCCGTTTGTCCTGTTTGCCAAAGATCAGCTCCGACGACGGGATCTCGCTTGAATCCTTGTTCGTATAAACGGCGGAAACGCTGTATTTGATCCCGAGCTCGTCGGCGTATTTATCGGTCATCGTGACGCTTTCGGTCATGATCGAGCGGTTGTAGCCGACGACCTTGACGCGGTAGGTTTCCTCACCGCCGTAGGGCGAAAACTCGATTGTTTCACCGATCTTCGCTCTGTCGGCAAGCCTTAGGCACAGATACACGCCGTCGTCGCGCAGGTCTATATCCTTGTTGTCTTCATCAATGACGCTGAATCTGCCGTTTTCGTTGTGGACGATATCCAGCGTTGCGGTGTAACCGTCGATGCTGATACCGGAATAACTCTCCCAGTCGCCGTCGAGGTCGGCGATCAGCTGATCGACCTTTTCGCGTTCGGTATTCTCGACGATATTGACTTTTGTCGCGTAGTGAGAAACGCCGTTGTCAAGCAGATCGAGGAAGCCCGCCATCGTGTCGCGCATCCCGAGTCCGCCGACAAGCAGGATCATGCATCCAATGATGCCGACGAGCGTCATGGCAAAACGGCTCTTGTGACGCATCAGGTCGCGCAGATTCCATTTCGTCGCGAAGCTCATTTTTGAAAAGAACGGCAGCTTTTCGAGGATGGATTTCTTCATCTTCTTCGGGGTATAAGGGCGAAGCGCGTCCGCCGCCGTGCCGCGCAGTTGTGCGCGTACCGACAGGAAGCTGATAAGCGCGAGGAGCAGCACTGTTCCCGCAATGATCGGATAACAGAACGCGGGCGTCGCCGCCGACCAGTCGGGCATATCGAAATAGGTGCCCATCATGCCGTTCTCGCTCATGACCGCCTTGCAGACGAAGTATCCGAGTACCGCGCCGAGCGCCGAGCCGACGATCCCGATGAACAGACCGTAGAACGAATAGTGCAAAAGTATCGTGCGGTTTTTGAAGCCGAGCGCTTTAAGTACGCCGATCTGCGTCTTTTCCTGCGTGGCGATGCGGTGCATCGTTGTTACCATAGTGAGAATAGCGATCGCAAGGAACAACACGGGCAAAATCGAGCCCATCGCCTTACCTTCGGTCGCCTCGCCCATCGCCTCTTTATACACGGCGTGATCGTCCTTCGATACGACCATCAGCGTTTTGCCGAGTTTTTCCTTCACGGCGTCTTCAAGTTCGGATTTTTCAAGATTTGATATCAGATTGATCTGCGGAAACGATTTGTCGGTCGCTTCGGCGAGCACCTCGTCGGTCAGCATCGTTTCCGCCTGCTCATTTATCATATCAGCCGGAACGCCCGCTTTTTTAAGCTCGTCTTTTATGGTATTCAGCGCCTTTTCGCGTATGATCGAATTCAGCTTTGCGGGCGAGATATACGCGAAACCGAATGTGTTGTAATCCGGCATGACCTGGTTGCTGTCCGCAAGGCAGATCATATGCTCGCCTGATTTGATGAGCCCGACGACCTTGCCGCTGATATCGAGCCCCTGAAATTCAAGCGTCAGTGTGTCGCCGACCTTTATATTGTTGAGTTTTGCAAATTTGTCGGACAGCCAGATGCCTTCGCCGTTTTCGTCGTAATCCTCGCCGTCGATCAGCGTGAACGTCGAGACGGTGTAGTTTTCCGACACGTCGAGCGCGAGGGATTTCTTGCTCTCGCCTTTGAGTTCGAGGTTGACCGAAAGATACCGCGTCGCCGCGTCCACACCGTCGATCGAGGCGATCGCGTCGAGCTCGTCCGATGTGAATCCGGTCTCGGAATACAGCCGGTAGTCCGCGTATTTCGTGTCCTCGAAGAAGTTTCCGACGTCGACCTCAATAGTCTTCCATTCCATATTGAAGCCGAGAAATATGCCGATCCCCAGCGTCATCATGATGATCATGGAAATGAACTGTGCCTTATAGCTCCACGCGGTGCGCAGCAGTTTACGAAGAAGCATCACCACTCCACCTCGTCAGCGGAAAGCGGATTATCCTGCTCCTCCACGGAGCGGATCTTTCCGTTCTTGACGCGGATCACGACGTCCGCCATTTTCGCGATGTTCTGGTTGTGCGTGACGATGACGATCGTTTTGCCGTAGTTTCTCGCCATATCGAGCAAAAGTTTCAGCACCATCACGCCGGTTTCCGAATCCAAAGCGCCGGTCGGCTCGTCACAAAGCAGGATCTTCGGATTCTTGCAAAGCGCGCGGGCGATAGAGATGCGCTGCTGTTCGCCGCCCGAAAGCTCCGACGGGAAGTTGTTCAGATGATCGAGAAGACCGACCTTGCCGATCATGTCTTTGGCGCCGAGCGCGTTTTTCGAGATTTCGGAAACGAGCTTGACGTTTTCATATACCGTCAGCGTCGGGATCAGGTTGTAGAATTGGAACACGAAGCCGACCGTCGACGCGCGGTAATCGGCGAGTTCGTTATCGGTAAGTTTGGAAATATCTTTACCGGAAACGGTGATCGTTCCCTCGGTCGGGCTGTCAAGCCCGCCGAGCAGGTTAAGCAGTGTGCTTTTTCCGGCGCCGGACGGTCCGAGAATGACGACGAACTTTCCCTCGTCGAGCGTGAAGCTGACGTGGTCGAGAGCGCGAAGCTCGTGATCGCCGCTTGTATAGATCCTTGAAACGTTGTCAAATTGTACGATAGCCATAATATACCTCCGATGTATTATCCAAGCGCTACGTCGAGCGCCATCATAACGGTAAATCCGAGCGCGAACATCACGACGCCGATATTCGAGTGCTCGCCGACGGACATCTCCGGGATCAGCTCCTCCACGACGACGTAGATCATCGCGCCCGCCGCAAAGGAGAGAAGATACGGCATCGCCGGAACGAACAGACCCGCGAACAGTACGGTAAGAAGCGCGCCGATCGGCTCGACCGCGCCGGAAAGCGTGCCGTCAAGGAACGCTTTGCCCTTTGTCTTTCCCTCCGCGTGCAGCGGCATTGAAATGATCGCGCCCTCCGGGAAGTTCTGTATCGCTATACCGATAGCAAGAGCGAGCGCACCGCCCGCCGTGATCTCGGCGGAGCCGGAAAGCAGTCCCGCGTAAACTACGCCGACCGCCATTCCCTCGGGGATATTGTGCAGCGTCACCGCCAGCACCATCATCGTCGTTTTCTT
>JAEEGW010000073.1 GCA_016280525.1 Clostridiales bacterium | reverse complement strand
CACGTATCAGAGCAAAGCTGAAAGAACAGCTTAAAAAGGAGGGGCGTATATGAAAGGGGATAAAATTTACCGCGCAATAGGCGATGCGGACGAAAAATATATAAAGAGCGCCGAGGCGGCGTTTGGATCCGGTAAAAGCCGTGAAAAGAGGCAAAACGCCGGCAGAATAATAAAAAGAGTTTTATCCGTTGCCGCGGCTGTGGTAATAATAGGCGGTCTGTGGGTAGTTTCCTTTATCGTCACACAGAAAAGGCAGGATCCGAACACATCCGCAAATACCGGCGAGAGCACATTTGAGGACAGCGAAACGTCTTTACACGATAATACAAACGGCGAACCGGACACAGAGGCGGATACCGCGCACGTTTTATCGCCGTCCGATACGGATCATATCGAGATCGACCCGGAAAGCGTTTGCGGGAAAATGATACAGTCGTTTGACGAATATCTTAAAGCAAAAGAACCAGGCAAATACGGCGATCATTACGTGCAATACTGCGTTAAAGTGAACGGCAAGTATATCGGCTTTATAGACGACGGACAAACCGACTATACGCTCGCGTTAGAGATAAAAACCGTTGACGGTCTTCCGTTTTGTTACGGCAGCGGTCAGGAACTGACCGTGATAAACAGCGGCGAATACCGTTACGGTCTTGAAGCCGCTTTTGCCGACGGGCTGATAAACGAAGACGAGCTTAATCAGTTGTTTGTTAAATATTCTTCCGACTGTTCGGCGCTTTATAATGAATTCAAGTATTTATTTATAAGGCAAAGCTGCGACGAGGTGCTGAACGGCGAGACCTTATACGACGTCAATTTATCCGAAAAACGTGCAGTCACTTTATACAATTATATCGATATTCCGTTCTGTTATAAAATTTCCGATACGAAATACGCGGTACTGTATCAGATACTGCACGATCCGGTCGAGGAGAGCGCGGACGAATATTACGATATCACGACAGGCGATCACGTTTTCAGCGTCAGGGTAGGAGAAAGGCTCAATATAATTGACGGAGGAGAAATTTACGGTCTTGACAAAGCGGGGCTTTCCGAAAAAGAGTTATCAGACCTGTTCGGATATTATTCAAGACATCTGATTCAAAGCAAAAACCCGGAAACCGAGATATATAAATACGGTATAGAAGAATACCTTGAAAGCGGCAAAACCACCGCCCACGCTGATTATACGATCATATACGCGTATAAAACAGGCAAAGGCACGTACGTCGCAAAAATAAGCTTAGGCAACAAGGGTTATATGGCGTACTTCAATACGGAAGAAATTGCCGGGATCACCGTAACGTATTATGACAATATGCCGTTCACCGTTATAAAAGGCGACGAGCTTTGCGTCGGACTTTCAAAGGCTTATGAAAAAGGCTTGATAACCGCGGACGAAATAAAAGAAATGAACGAGGACTATAAAGTCTTCCTGCAGAAAAACGACGATCCGGTGACGACGCCGTTTATTGACGTTGAATTTGAATGGCTTGATTTTACGAACACAGACCGGATTACGGACGCGGAAAAAGCAAAAGAGCTGTCCGGCGTGTTTGACGAATATCTGCGCGGAGAGCAGAACCCCGGCATAGATTTCTGTGTCAAATTAGGCAATGGCAAATACGCCGCGCTGCTTAACAGACATATCGGTATTATATGCATAGATTCAACGGAAAACGTCTGCGGCTATCCGCTCCACTACAGCAGTTACCGCAAAATGACGGTATTGTACGGCGACACGGCGTATTACGGTCTGCAGAACGCGTACGAGCATAACGCTTTAACGGATAACGACGCGTACAAAATATATACAGCTTACCGCAATGCTTTTTCCGCTATGTATATCGGCGATGTTGATACGCCGTCAGAACAGTATAGAAATATGCGTTACGCGATAGATCTGTATTATAACGACGGCAGGGTCGGAAACGAATATAACGGTTATAACGTATATTACGCAAAAGTCGTGGGAGATACTTATTTCGCCTTTATAGACGACGGGAAAACCATTTATACCGAAGGTATGCCCATAAGAGGAACGGCAGGTTATATGTTCGTTTACACATCCGGTCAAAAGCTTACCGTTTTAAAGAACGGCAAAACCGTATACGGGCTTGATGAAGCGTATGAAAAAGGACTTGTAAGCGAAGAAGAAATAGGTGAGCTCTTCCGTGATTATCACGATAAAATTGGCAGACCGACGGAATTTTCCGAAAACTACTTACTGAAAACGAGCTTTGAGGAATATTTAGACGGCGCATCCGAGTGCGACGCGACGAACAGACCGGAAAACGCGAAAAATATAACGTTTTACAATCAGGTGAAGATCCTGTTCTGCATGAAGCTCGAAGGCGGCGGATACGCGGCGATATTCGATAAGTACGGCGATACAATGGACAAAACGGCGTATTATACGACGGAGACCGCGCAGGGCTACGAATTCTTCTATAACTTCGGCAACGTAATAAGAGTGCTTGACGACAACGGTCTGACTTCTCTGCCCGATTCGGATCTGTCAAAAGAGGAAGTATACAGCGTTTTACGCGCTTATATATCGTTCTACAACACTTTCTACGACAAGGCTACGATTACTACGGCGCTGTTTGAGTCGTTTATCCAGACCGGAACGTCCTGGAAAAATAACGTGTATTACGCGTATAAAACGTCTGACGGTGCATATATAGGCATTATGGCGTACGGTGACGCCGAGCATTGGGAGGAAACGGTCGCCGGGTATACGTTTGAACATCACAACGGAAACAAATTCCTTGTTATAAAGGACGGCGCTCTGACGGAAGGTCTGAGCGAGGCGTACGACGCCGGTATTATTTCAGACGCGACCGTTCGCAAACTCTATTTTGATTATAACAATTTAGAAGACGATCAGGATAATTCGGGATATGAAACTACCGTATATATGATGCGCGCCAACCGGGACGGGCACGGAGTAAGTACAAAAACCGTATCTACCTGCGATCTTGCGTATTCGATCATCGACACGCTCGAAACTCTGAACAAAACTGGCGGGACAGTAGATAAAATATCGGACGGCACGATAGACGAAAACACCGGATATACTCCGGAAGGAGTACAACCGGGAACGCTTTGGCTGGAGGTCGGCTCAAAAATATACCGCGTAACGCCGGATCTGTCAGAGATAGCGCTCGTTGAAACGCATTACGGCAAAGGATACGTGCTTAATATGACGGACGGACTGAAAAAGCTTTTGAACGACGCGTGGTATTATTTCCCGTACGATACTTATACCGGGACATACAACAACGAAAGTAAAACGCTTGATATAAGTCATACCTACGCCGCAGATTCAACGATAGAGATAAAGATCAAAGAGCTTAACGTTGAAAAGAAAATAGACCCGGAAAACAGCGTGACTTTGGAAGTGACCTCAAGTCTTGATCAGTACGTCCCGATTTATCTTAATTGCTATCAAAGCGACGATAATCTTGCACCGGGCGACTGGAAAGAGCTTAACTTAAAAGCGGGCGAGAAAAAAGAGATCACTCTGAATTTCGGAGGCTGGGAAAATTTCGGATTCTGGATTGACGTAATCGCTGATAATACGCGCGTTACTCTGACTATCGACCCGTAAATATAACCGCGGGGGCTGCCTCGAATGAGACGGCCCCCCTCTGTTCTTTTCTTGTCACGAAGTGACATATCGCATCCGGCAGGATTCCCCAATGCGAGCCTGAGAGCGTTGGGGTTCCCGCAAGGATATATCGCACCGGTAGGTATATCGCGTCCCGTAAGGGACTCTTTTGCGATATATCGCTTACACGATGCGATATATTTGCGCACCGCAAATGCGATATAATGCTTACGCATTGCGATATGCGCTTCGCGCATGAAAAGCCTCATCCGTCGGCTGCGCCGACACCTTCCCCCATAGGGGAAGGCAAAAATTTTTTATTTTTTTTCTTGCGATTTACGCCCTTTTATCGACTTATATGGTGAAAGTCGACTTTTACGAACGAACGAAGGTGATAGCTTGCACGACAAAGAGATCATTGATCTGTACTTTGACCGCGATCAGAGTGCGGTGACCGAATCGGAGCGCAAATACGGCGCTTTGTGTCTGTCCGTTTCAATGCGTATCCTGAACAACAAACAGGACGCGGAGGAATGTGTGGCGGATACGTGGCTTGCGGCGTGGAACTGCATACCGCCGCAGAGGCCCGCGAAGCTCGGCGCTTTCTTCTCGCGCATAGTCCGCAATATCTCCGTTGACAGACTGCGCTCGCAGACCACGGCGAAGCGCGGCGGAGGCGAGACGGCGCTTTTGCTGTCCGAGCTTGACGAGTGCTTGACCGGGCAGAGCGCGGAGGATTCCTACATGGAAAAAGAGACGGTCGCGACGATAAACGCGTTTTTAAAGAAACTGCCGAAGAAAGAAAGAGATTTCTTTGTTCTCCGCTATTATCACGCGTATTCCGTCAAAGAGATCTCGGAGATGACCGGCTTTGCCGAAAACAACGTACGTGCAGCACTTTCATCCGCAAGAAAGAAACTGAAAGATTTTTTAGTAAAAAGAGGGCTGTTATGAAGAATACCGATTTATTGTCCGCCATCGGACAAATAGACGACAGATATATAATAACCGAAGCTTCGGCGTCAAATGCAAAGAGTAAAAAAACGGTTTTTAACGTTATAAAGGTCGCCGCCGCCGCGGTCTTCTGCGCCGGCATTATAGGCGGGCTGTGGTTCATTTCTTATAAAAACGTTATCGCTCCGCAGACCGGTACGGACAGCGAGTCCGTATTGACGGCGGAGACGGACGCCGCAAGCGAAGAGGCGACAAAAACCGACGTTAAAGAGCCGGACGAAATTGACGCGGATGTCCTTATGCAAAGCTTTGAAGAATTCTTAGGCGGCAGGCTTGAAGCAAACAAATACTCCGCTACGGAACGCGAAATAACGTATAAAAACCGCGTTGAGATAGATTTCTGTGTAAAGCTTGACGCTTTCAGATACGCCGCGGTCTACGGCACGGCGGGCAAAGTCGCCAAAGACGTTTTCGATACTTTCGTTGATATTGCCGGGTACAGATTCAGATATAAAAACGGCCGGCGGCTGTATCTGGTGGACGGCGGCGCGGCGATACCCGCCGAAAACTCAAATCTTTCCGAAAACGAAGTCAAAACGGTATATGACGCATACACAAAATATATTGAATGTATGCAGCGTCACTGGCTCGGCAGCGCGATGCGCGATTGCTTCATGAACGGAGAGGGAGAATACAACGGATATTATCTGTCATACGCCTTCTGGAACGGTGATCTGGCTATAGGCATCTT
>JAEEGW010000072.1 GCA_016280525.1 Clostridiales bacterium | reverse complement strand
GCTCGTTTTCCATGGCGAGCATATCTCCGAATTCACCGAAGAAACAGCCTTTGCCGAGGTTTTTAGCCGTTTCGTAATAAGCTCTGAAATACTCTTCGCTTGAAATAGTTTTGCCGAAAACGTTGTGAGTCAGAACGTATTGTTTGCTGTAGTCCGTCGCGGCGTTCTGGAAGTGGAAGCACACCGTATCAATCGGGTCTGGCGTCATATACTCGTTCATATAATCAAACTGTTTTCTCGTATTGCCGTTCCATTTCATATCCCAGAGATGATCTTCTCCGGCTTTTGACGACGATTTGTGAATGACGTATGCAAACGGCCGCATTTCTCCGTTGCCCGTCGTTATCATTCTGTAATCATCATATTCTCTTATGACTTTTGCTATTTCGGTATAGAACGTCCGAAGCTCCTCGGACGTGTAATAATCGTAGCCGTTTACGTTGTCAAGCGGCATGGAATCTATACCTTCCGGCCACAGAAACTGCTTTAATTCTTTGTCGCACAGGTCCGCGTCAAGGTTGTATTCGTTGCCTATCTCCCAGCCCCAGACGGAGGGATGTGAAACATATCTCTGCACTATCGCTCTCATATACGCTTTTGCGTAATTTAACGTATCGCTGCCTATGACGCCCATATCTGAGCGTTTGCCGCCGACGTGCGCCGCGACAACGGCGTCCCACCACATGAGAGAGACTATAACGCCAATATTGTTTTTACGGCATTCCTCAAGCACCTCGTCCATATACGAGAATACTTTTTCCGGGTCCGAATCAAAGAAATCGTAGTACGACGGATAATACGCGCACAGCGGCATTCTTATAAACGGTATGTTATAGGAGGCAAGTCCGGCAAGCCCGTTTATAAAGTCTTTTTGACAGTTTTCTTTCTGCTCCGCATAACGGACAAAAGCGCCGAAATAATTGACGCCGTAACCGTAAAACGGCTTGCCCTCAAGAGTTATTTCCCCGCCATTTTCTATATGTAATCCGTATTTATAATTTTCCATTTTTCCCTCAGACAGCGCGGACGGCGCGAGTGCAAGAAGCAGCGCGGCGGCGCATATTATTGATATTATTTTTTTCATATTAACGTCCTTTTAGCTTTTATCCGGTATCACGGTATCAAAAGATCGTATCCCGGATTTATTATTTTTATATCCGCCTCTTTTACCTCTCCGGCATATTCTCCGTCAAGTGTGAACGGCGTATCCTCGGTAAATTCAATTTTTACGCTTGACGACTGCGTAAGTATCACGTTTTCGTGATCGAAATTCAGATCTATGCACGCGTGTATCGTGTCCGGAAGATCCTCCGGATTTTCAACGCTTCTTATAAGCAGCACCTCGAATTTGCCGTCGGAGAGACTGACCGAATCTCTCGGGAAGTTTATAACGCCGCCGACGGATAAAGAATTCGTGACCGCGCCGAAAATGAAATCGTCCTCGTACACCGCGTCGTCCGTAGTGATGCGCGCGTGATACGGGCGTATTTCAAACGCGCTCTGTATTCCGTCAAATATGTACGCCGATCTGCCGAAAACGTTTTTCACGTCCTGCGGCGTGCCGTACGAAACTTTGGTAAACGCGCCGAAAGACGAAACGTAAACGAACGTCCTGCCGTTGAAATCTCCGCAGTCCACCGTCTGTATCTTGCCTTTCGCCATTGTGGAAACGGCAAGCTCCGGCATTTTCTGCAGTTTTATGCTTTTTGCAAAGTCGTTCGTTGTGCCGGCGGGTATGTAGCCGAGCATCGGGCGTTTTTCGGACTGCAAAAGACCGCACACCACTTCGTGTAAAGTCCCGTCGCCGCCGACGCATACGACTATATCGTATTTTTCACCGGCAGACGCGGCAAGCTCCGCTGCGTGACCCGCGTATTCCGTCATATAAAGCTCCGGCAGAAAGCCGTAGCGGGCAAAAGTCTTTTTCAAAGACTCCGCCTTTGCTTTTGAAGTCGTTCTGCCGGCCTTGGGATTGACGATCAGCATGACTTTTTTACCGCTTGAAAACCCGGTTTTATACTCCACCTAAACGACCTCCTTTTTTGCTTTATTATAAGTTTATACCTTTTAGTATGATTTAATTACAGCATCGAATATATTTTTATCAAACAGCCCTTCGGAATATGCGGACGCGGAGCCCGCGCTGACTGCGCAGATAAACGGATCAAGACCGTTTTTTTCTCCGTATAAATATCCCGCTATCATACTGTCGCCCGCGCCGGTCGCGTTTACGGCTTTATACCCGGTATCCGTAACGGGAAGAAATCTGCTGCCGTCTTTGTTTATAAAATACGCGCCGCGCTCGCCGTCTGATACGATTATATTTTCGGCGTACAAAAGCAGTTTTTGCGCGTATTCCGGTATGTTTATATCCTCGCCGCAGCCGAAATAAGCGCAAAGCTCCGCCCTGTTCGGTTTTATGAGATACGGGCGGTATTTCATACATTCTTTCAAAGCAACGCCGGACGTGTCCGCAATGAGACGCGCGCCCGTTTTTTTTACCGTTTCAAACACCGCCGCAAGCAATCCCGGCGTGTTCGGTACGGAACCGGACAAAACGACGGTATCTTCGCTTTTTAAGCCCGATAAAATATCAATAAGTTTTGTGATCTCTTCGTCCGTTATATCCGGCGCTTCCGCGTTTATCTCCGTTACTTTGCCGCTATGGACGATCTTTGTATTTATCCTTGTGTCCGCTTTTATCTTCACGAATCTGTGATCCGCGCCTTGCGCGTCAAGCCGGCGCATAAGCTCATCTCCTGTAAAGCCGCCGCAAAAACCGGTGCAGACGGTCTTTATGCCGAGCGTGCCGCATACCAGACTTACGTTTATGCCCTTGCCGCCGCAGACGTTTACAGTCCTTTGCGCGCGGTTCGTGCTTTGCGGTAATATATCGCAGTCAACGAAAATATAATGATCTATGCTCGGATTAAGCGTTACTGTGTATATCATAGCATACCTCTTTCAAGTAAAATTATAACATATAAAGCGCAAATGTCAAGTTAAAGCGCAAAATATTTTTATAAAAGCTATTGACAAATAAGTATTTTTGTGTTATACTCTGTAAAGTAATTTTCTTTACAGGTGAGTTATGGATCCGGATAAAACGCGTATATGCGTGCTTTACGATATTTACGGGGAGCTTTTACCGCCGTCCGTTTCGGAGTTTATTGATCTTTATTACAATAACGATCTGTCGTTATCCGAAGCCGCGGAAAACACGGGTATATCCCGCCAGGGCGTCCGCGACGGTATAATGCGCGGTACAAAGCTGCTTGAAGAATACGAAGAAAAGCTCGGACTTTATAAAAAATATAAAGAAAACAATTCGGCCGTAACAAAAATAAGAGCGGAGCTTGATGTGGCGGATTTAGACGCCGCCGTCAAGGAAAAGATCGTTTCTCTGCTCGGCACACTCTCTTTTTAAGGAGCGAAAATGCACGAATCATTATCTGAAAAGCTGGCGCGCGCGTTCTCCGTTTTCAAAAACAAGGGCAAGCTGTCTGAGTCTGACATAAAAGAAGGAATGCGTCAGATAAAGCTCGCGCTGCTTGAAGCTGACGTAAACTTCAAAGTCGTCAAGGATTTTATAAATTCCGTATCGGAACGCGCAGTAGGCACGGAGGTCATGGAATCTCTCGTTCCCTCGCAGATGATAGTCAAAATAGTAAACGAAGAGCTTACCGCGCTTATGGGCGGTCAGGCGGAAAAGGTAAAATTCTCATCCAAACCGCCCACGGTCATAATGCTCGTAGGTCTTCAGGGCGCAGGTAAAACTACTCACTGCGCAAAGCTGGCTAAATTCTTCAAAGACAAAAACGAAAAGCGCCCGCTGCTCGTCGCCTGCGACGTTTACAGACCGGCGGCTATAAAACAGCTCCAGGTTGTCGGCGAATCGGTCGGCGTTCCAGTTTTCACAATGGGTGACAAGCTCTCCCCCGTCGATATAGCTAAAGCCGGCATAAACCACGCGATAAAGTACGGCAACGACGTAGTTATAATAGACACCGCCGGACGTCTTCACATAGACGAGACGCTTATGGAAGAGCTGCAGAAAATAAAGGCTGCGGTAGACCCTGACGAGATACTTCTGACGGTCGACGCTATGCTCGGTCAGGACGCCGTAAACGTCGCAAAGACGTTTAACGAAATGCTCGACATAACCGGCGTTATCTTAACAAAGCTCGACGGCGATACGAGAGGCGGCGCGGCGTTAAGCGTAAAATACGTAACCGGCAAGCCTATCAAATTCTGCGGTATAGGCGAGAAGATGGACGCACTTGAGATTTTCCATCCGGACAGAATGGCGCAGCGAATCCTCGGCATGGGCGACGTGCTTACGCTCATAGAAAAAGCCGAATCCGCAATAGACGCCAAAAAGGCGGAGGAAATGGAGCGCAAGCTTGCCGAAAACTCGTTTACGCTGGCGGATTATCTTGATCAGCTCGATCAGATAAAGAATATGGGACCGATAGAAAACGTCCTTAAAATGATCCCAGGCGCGAATTCCGCGGCGTTAAGAGACATCCAGATAGACGACAGGGCGATAGACAGGACGAAAGCGATAATCCAGTCCATGACGCCCAAGGAAAGAAACAAGCCCTCTATAATAAACTCCTCCCGCAAAAAGCGCATAGCCGCGGGCTGCGGTATGAAGGTAGAGGACGTGAACAGACTTCTTAAACAGTATGAGCAGACTCATAAGATGATGAAGCAGTTCAGCCGCGACGGCGGAAAGAAATTCAGCCGCCGCTTCGGCATCAGATAAAACAAGATATAAACCGAATACGGTTATATATAAAATAATTTGAAAGGAAATATACAAAAATGGCAGTCAAAATCAGACTCAAAAGAATCGGAGCTAAGAAAAATCCTTATTACCGCGTAGTAGTAGCGGATTCCCGTTCCCCCAGAGACGGAAAATTCATTGAAGAGATCGGTACTTACGATCCCATGGCAGAGCCCGCCGTCGTTAAAATAGACGCTGACAAGGTATCTACCTGGCTCAAGAACGGCGCTCAGCCCACCGAGACAGTCAAATCGTTGCTCGTAAGAAGCGGTATCATCTCCAAATGATCGCAGCCACCCGCCGTCCTGCGCCGACGGCAGCGGCGCGGTGTTTGCAGCGTCGGAGAAACGGAATGATTAATGAACGTGTATAAGCAGATTCTTATTGATATTGCACGCGCGATCGTAGACGATCCCGACAGCGTGACGGTATCATCAAGCGAAGGCGAGGACGGAGAAATTGTTCTTACGCTTTCCGTTGCCCCCGATGATATGGGAAAAGTCATAGGAAAGCACGGCAAAATAGCAAAAGCTATCCGTTCTGTGATAAGAGCCGCCGCGAACCGCGACGGCGACAGAGTTATTGTCGAGATCCAATAAAAACGGCAAAAACGGCCTGTCAAAACAGCCTTAAAACGTCTTTCGGTATACCCGAAAGGCGTTTTTTTATATAAAAATTCTGGTAATTTATCATTTAATCATTGACAAATCGGTTTTGTTGTGGTATTATATAGCAAAATTGAATCGTAGGTAGAGGCGCGGAATACATGATTAACCGTCAGTAAAAAGGCTAACGCTGAAACGGCTAAAGGGTCTTCCGCCGAAGTACTGCGGCGCCGCCTTGCTCCGCTGTACTGGGCCGTCGGGAAATACCCGTCGGACTGTCATTTTTACAAGTGGAGCGCTATCTTAATTCTATCAATTTTGCATATTGATATTTTTTTAAGAACCGCTTCATGACAGCGGTTCTTTTAAATTTATATTTTCTTAAAGGAGAGAAAAAAATGAAAAAAATCTTAGCAGCAACCCTTGCGGCACTTATGTGTTTATCGCTTTTCGCTCTTTGTTCGTGCGATAAGGCGGGCGGCGACAAAAAAACGCTGAAAGTCGCCATGGAATGCGCTTACGCGCCGTATAACTGGGCGCAGCCGGACGATTCCAACGGCTCCGTTCCGATCTACGGCAGATCAGACTACGCAAACGGCTACGACGTTATGATAGCAAAAAAGATATGCGAAAAAAACGGCTGGGATCTGCAGGTATACTCCCTTGACTGGGACGCTCTGATCCCCGCGGTACAGACCGGTCAGGTCGACTGCGTCATAGCCGGTCAGTCAATGACCGAAGACAGAATGAAAGAGGTTGATTTCGCGGGTCCGTATCTGTACGCGACTATCGTCTGCCTCGTCAAATCGAACAGCGCTTACGCTTCCGCAACTTCAATAAACGACTTTGCCGGCGCGAAATGCACGTCTCAGCTCGGTACTATCTGGTACGACAACTGTCTGAAACAGGTCAAAGACGCAAATATACTGCCCGGCAAGGAAAGCGCTCCGGCAATGCTCATGGCGCTTGAGACCGGCGAGGTGGATTTCGTATGCACCGATATGCCTACGGCTCAGGCGGCGGTAATCGCGTATCCCGACCTTAAAATACTTGATTTCAAAGGCACGGAAGGCGATTTCAAAGTTGACGAAGGCGATATAAACATAGGTATTTCCGTACAAAAAGGCAATACGGAGCTTTATAACGCCATAAACGACGCTCTTAAGGGAATGACGGCTGACGATTTCAACGCTATCATGAACGATGCGATAAAGATCCAGCCCGTTTCCAACTGATAGATCCGTATGGGCAGCGAAGCAACCAATTTTACGGATATAATAGCCAAGCTCGGCAGTGATATCGTCAAGCTCTGGCAGGACGCGGCGCCTCAGTACCTTAAAGGAGCAGGAGATACCCTGCTCCTCGCGGTCGTTGCTACGGCTGTCGGCTGTCTTATAGGTTTATACTGCGGTATCCTTCAGACTTTGTCGTATTCAAAAAACGATTTCTGGCTGAAGAAAGCCGTGATAAACACTACTAAAGCCTTTGTAAGAGTCTACGTTGAGGTGTTCCGCGGAACTCCGATGATACTTCAGGCGGTTTTCATCTTTTTCGGTCTTCCCTACCTCACGGGCAACGCCCTGAGATTTGACGTTATCACGGCGGCGTATATCGTCGTTTCCGTAAACACCGGAGCGTATATGGCTGAAACCGTGCGCGGCGGTATTCTGTCTATCGACAAAGGACAGACGGAAGGCGCTATGGCCATCGGCATGAACCATTTTCAGACTATGGTGAAAGTCATCCTGCCGCAGACTCTGCGCAATATCATACCGCAGATAGGAAACAATCTTATAATCAATATAAAAGACACGTCCGTTATGTTCATCATAGGATACGCGGAGCTTTTTGCCGCGCACAAATCATACGTCGGAGCGACTTATCTTTACTTCCCGTCCGCGGTGGTCACCATGGCAATGTATCTTATTATGACGGCGGTATGCTCCGTTCTGCTGCGGCTTTGGGAGCATCTTATGGACGGGCCGGAAAACTTCAATCTGGCGACTACCGATTCGCTTGCTCTCACGAGCGGGATGAACAATTATCCCAGCGGAAAAAGAAGGAAAAGGTGGGCGAGATGAGCGATAACGTGATTTTGAAAGTTGAGCACCTGTCAAAGGATTTCGGATCGAACCGTGTGCTCAAAGACATTGATTTTACCGTAAGTCAGGGCGAGGTCATAAGCATTATCGGCGCTTCCGGCTCAGGCAAAAGCACGCTTCTGCGCTGCATCAACCTGCTTGAAACACCAACGTCCGGCGTTATACTTTATCACGGTACGAATATACTTGACAGAAAAGTAAAGCCGCCGAAATACAGATCGAAGGTAGGTATGGTGTTCCAGTCCTTCAATCTGTTCAACAATATGAACGTGCTGAAAAACTGTATGGTAGGTCAGACGACGGTACTTGGCAAAAGCAAAGAGGAAGCTAAAGAAAACGCGCTGAAATATCTGTCAAACGTCGGAATGGACGCTTACATAAAAGCAAAGCCGAAACAGCTCTCCGGCGGACAGAAGCAAAGGGTGGCTATCGCGAGAGCGCTTTCGATGGAGCCGGAAATCCTGCTGTTTGACGAGCCAACCTCGGCGCTCGACCCGGAGACGGTAGGAGAGGTTCTGTCGGTAATGAAAACGCTTGCGGAAAGCGGAATGACGATGATAGTCGTCACTCACGAAATGGCGTTCGCAAAAGACGTCAGCACGCGCGTCATATATATGAACGACGGCATAATCTGCGAGGAAGGTACGCCCGAACAGATCTTTGGCGACCCGCAGAAAGGCGAGACAAAGGCTTTTCTTTCAAGGTTCAGAGGTGTTAATTAATAAAAGGGGCTGTTCAAAAACCTAATTTGAAAATTAGGCATGTAAACAGCCTTTTTCTATGGAAAATCAAGCAAATAATGTGAAAATCTTTATTTTTCCATGCAAAAAAATGCGAAAGAGTTGATTCCTCCAACTATATTGTGAAGGGATGCGCGGAAAGCCTTCTCGGTTGGAGAAGGTGGCACGCGAAGCGTGACGGATGAGGCCGGAAGTCCGCGGCACAATGGGTTTGCCTCCTGCACCCCGAGCCTCATCCACCATAAATGGTCCCCCTTCTCCCAAAGGAGAAGGCAAACACGCAAAAAAGAGCTGTTTAGCTGCCTCGATTCTTTGTCAAGGTTTTTAAACAGCCCATTTTTCTTTTAATTAAATTGTTCTCTTATCTTTTGCAGTAATTCTCTGTTTCTCGGATTTCTCAAGTCATCATACGTTCCCGGTATGTTCTGATCCCAATACGGTTGGTTACTGTTTTCTTTAATGCAAGATTCAAGAACGGAAAGTTTGACGTCAAGACCGAAGCCGATGCCGTTATGTATGTAACCGTGTTCTAATTCTTCGCCTTTGTCAAGCGATAAAAACGTTTTTCCGCATTGATACATAAGTCTGTCGTCGTTTACTGCAAGACTTTTGCCATAGTGGACCGGCAAGTCAAAATCGGTAAGGCGTAAGGGCTCGTTGCCGATCACTTCACATTCTCCGTAATAAAAGACGTTATCCATAACCATGTGCGGCGGCAGGGTATGCAGATCGCGCAGTTCATTTATCGAAATATCCGATTTTTCTGTTGTTATATGATAAATCGCAACGCAAACAGGCGTTCCTAAAAATATATTCCAATACGGCGTTTTTTTCTTTCTCATCTGTACGAAATCAACGAGTATCCGTCCGTATCCGAACAACCGTCTGTTTATTTTAAAGCGAAAAAAGTCGCCCTCTTTATACTTTATATGTACCCTTTCAGCATTTGCAAACGCTTTAACGTCCTTCAAATCTTCTGCCGTCGTTTCCTCGCACCATGCTTTTACCCAATTTTTAAATTCCGAAATGTTTTTCGGTCCTTCTTCGGCATAAATTGAATTATAATACTCCCTCTGAGCAGAATGATTAATAACCGAAACAGTACTTCGGCAAAACGTTATGCTCATTCCGACGTACGTTTTTTTCATAATGTTTGCAGCAGTCAGCTTTACCGGTTTGCCTTTGTCTGTTTTGGGAAGCAGTATTGTACGGTCTTCTGAACATATTTCTTCCAAGCCATATTCAAAATAAATATCATCACCTACGCATATTACTTTTTTTATACGATTGTCCGGTGTTATATACGCGTATGTGTAATGCATATCAAATTTACTTGGAGAAAGCGCGATAATTTTCCAGTCTTTTGCTGTTTCCGGTATTGCAAAACACCTTCTCTGTTCATTTGTAAGTTCAAAAAACATACTCTCGCTCCTTTGGCTGATCAATATAAGGTGTTGATTATAAAACTGCGCTTTCCGTTTATGCGGAAAGCGTTTTTTTTGTGATTTATTTGGGGAGTTTGTCAAGCAGTTTTTTCGCCACGTCGTTATCCTTGAATTTTTCAAGTATCCCGACGGCCTTCTGAGCCGCGGACGCGTCGCCGCCCAAGAATTTATCTATCAGAGGTTTTACCTTTGATTTGATGTTGTCCGGAAGCTGATCCACGAGTTTGCTTATCTCCGCGGGGTTGGATACAAGGTCCTTTGCTTTGTCAAAAAGATTT
>JAEEGW010000071.1 GCA_016280525.1 Clostridiales bacterium | reverse complement strand
GCGAGCAATTTAGCTGAATAATAAAAACCTTTCCTATATCGGAAGGGTTAAGACGAGCTGAAAGAAAATAACCCACTATGACACTTTCTATAATTGAAAGATGTCAGAGTGGGTTTGTTTCTTCTTTATATAGCCTCTCCCTACGGCAGTTTTTTACTATGAATTCGTTATTTTTCAATTGTCCCGCTTATCGTTGCAGTATACATATCGTCGGTCACGGGTTTGTATCTTTCACCGCTGTAATCGCTTGTAAAGCCGTTGTACGCTCTGTACACTTCTCCCGTCTGAGTATCATATACTCTTTCATATCCTAACGTGGCGTCGCTTTGCTTCTGGCTTATGATATCATAAGAGCTGTTTCTGCTGTTCCATGAATCTATTATCATATCTGATATTTCATCATAGATCTTCGCGTTTGCCTTGACGGCCTCTATCTGTGCGGACTGCTCTCTGTTAAAGCCTTTCATGAATTCATCGGTAAATTCTATTGTTCCGAGCGAATAATCAAGAATGCTCATCCAGTTGTTGAATTCCGCGTCCGGGGCATGCATTATGATGTTATGGTACGATTTCAGCGGAGCAAGATCAAGACCGTACATCATATAAGAACCTGTATCAACGACTGTCGCCGTGAAAAGCCCCTGCAGTTTTTCGCCGCCGGAGGAAGTATACGTTCCTCTTAAAATATCGCCGCCCAGCGCGTTTTTACCTAAATTTTCAATCACAGTGAAATCATTTGTAACGATATAGAAATCCTCTTTTAGCTGCGTGTCGTTTGCAAGCTTTGCATTATGCGCCCACGCCTTGTAAAAGCCTTCGGTGGTTTGCGGATCGACCGCCGCAAGCTGACCGAATATTGAAGACGGATACAGGCTGTAATATTTTGCTCTCGCCTCTTCCGATTTAAGGAAACCGGATACCGCCAAAGAAAACATATATCCTATCTCGGGTCTTTCGGGATTGTATACTCTGAAAGAATATCCGGAGTACGTCACGACCTTCGGTACGAATACTTTCCAGCCCTTCGGTATCTGAAGCCGGATCTTTCCGTTGTCGAACGTTTCATATTTTACGGAACTTGTTTCCGCTTTTTTGATTTTTACGGAGCCTCCGTCGCTTTTTCTTGTGAGATTTATATTGATGCATCCCACGGAAGTAAGACAAATCAAGAGCGCGAGAATAACGACTGATATTTGTTTTTTCATACTTTTCTCCTTTTATTTTTTTAAGTTCCGGCTGCCTTTATTGTGACCGCAGGCTCTTGTCAAACGCTTTGACTATGTTGTCTATCTTCTTTGCCGCGGATTTCTGATATTTTTTCAGCTCGCCGCTTATGTCGGTCGACCCTCTCTGCAAAAGATCGCGGACGTATGAGCCGACGCCGTCGTGCATATTGACGTACGCCATATCGAACGCGCGGTTTCTTACGATATAATCTATCATATCCGAGGAATCCGCGTCGCGCGTCACTTTACGTTTCAGGTAGTTCTCTTTCAGCACGGGCGTTACTGTGCGGTACGCTTCGCTCGCGAGCGCTTCAATAATAATCGATACGAATTCGCGGTTCGCCGCCGGTACCGTAGCGGGAACGCATATCATACTTGACGCGCCGTTTACGAACGATTTGTAATCGCTCTGCGACGAATCAAGCTTCGGAACGGGCAGTATGCCGAATTCGTCGTCCATTTCACGCAGAGTTCCGGACGCGGCAAGCGTGGAGTCGTAAAACAGCGCGCGGCCTTCAAGGAACGTTTCTATAACGCGCATGTAATCGCTCATTTGCGTTTCATAATACGAGTTGTTTCCGATTATGATATTGTAAATTTTGTTGTATATCACAGAGTCGCGCTCGAGCTGCGGATCGTAGAACGGAACGTCGTCCTGATCTTTTGACACGAGCATTCCGCCCGCCGCGTAATAGAAGCTGTACGGCACGTCAAGATACCAGGAAGTTAGGCAGTATATGTCCGAGGTGCTGGTCTTCGTCACGACTCCGTCGCCGTCCTGGTCCTTTGTCATTCCCTTTGTCAGCTCGTAGAGTTTATCAAGCGTCCAGTCGCCGGATCTTACGAGATCGTAGGGGTACTGGAGGTCGTATTTGTCAAACAAAGTTTTGTTGAAATACAGACATGACGTAAGAGAAAAGCTCCTCGGGCTGAGGTCGCCGTTTACCATCATAAGGTTGTTTCTTATGGAAAATCCGTTTCTGATGTCCTTGTCCCACCAGGGTTTTTCAAGGTCTACGTACGGCAGATTGTGGAACGGAAGCACGAGATTTGACTGCGCGAGAGACGCGCCGCTTACCATGTGGACGAAGCACAGATCGTATTCGTCCGAGCCCGCCTTGACGCTGCGGCTTATAGAGTTGTTTACGGCGGTGTATTCGTCTTTAGATACCTGAAGCTCGATCCCGTATTTCTCGCAGACTTTGATGTTCCGCTCAAACACGGCGTCGTGTATAGGCTCGCCTATCTCGTGGTCTTCCGTGTATATGTCGCCGGAGCTGTCTTCCTGAAGGATCACGCGGAACGGTTTGTTGTTGAACTTGACGTCCGGCAGATCGGCGGTTATCTCAGTCACCTCCGGCTCTGTCACGGCGCCTGTCACGGTCTCCGCGGACGTCGTGTCGTCCGTCGCCGGTTTTTCGGCGCAGGCTGTCAAAAGTACGGCGCACGGTATCATCAGCGCCGCCAGAAGGATACACAGGACTTTTTTCATACATTCCATTTCCTTTTTTTATCTTTCACTATATAATACCACATATTTTCGCAAATGTCCATTGCTTTTATAAAAAAACTGCGCGGCAAAGCAAAATTTATACGGTTTCTTTATCAAGCAGATCAACGAGATACGCAATAGTGCCGTCCTTGAAGTGGCAGGTAACTATGTCCGCTATTGCTATAATTTTCGCCATACCGGACGACGGGACAACGGCGACGTCCGCTTTTTTAAGCATATCCTCGTCGTTTTCAAAGTCTCCGCAGCAGTACGTCGTTCGTCCCCGAAGCAACTTTTTCATAGCGCGCACCTGGTTTCCCTTCGTCGCGGCGGGATCGAGCAGCTCAAGCAGAGTAGGGCAGGAAAACGATACGGCAAATCTGTCCGCCGCTTGCTCCGCTATATATTTCTGTACCTGCAGAAGCAGGTCGTTTTTGCCTATGAGCACTATCTTGTTCCAGTTGTCTTCGGGCATCTTATCAAAACCTACGGTTATGACGTTTGAAATATACTGTTTTAGGTCGTTGTACGCCGCGGGATTCAGCTCCGGCGTCATATAGCCTTTGCCGCGGTTTATGCGTATGCCGATATCCGGGAATTCTCCCGTCAGCTTTTGCAGAAACGGTATGGCGAAAGACGCGTCCACGCATATTTCGTTTATGCGCGTGTCCGTTTTCGCGTCGTATAAATAACTGCCGTTGCACATTACCGCGTAGGTGTTCGTCAGCTCGAAAAAGTCCGGAACAACGCTTTTTACCGTGAATTCAACGCGCCCGGTGGCAAACGTGAAAAGCCCGCCCTCGGATTTGAAGTATTCTATCGCCTCGTTATTTCTTCTGACGCCTTCCGGAGAGCCGGTGTACGTTCCGTCAATGTCCGTGATTATGACCTTGTCTTTGAACTTCATGTTTTTGTCCTTTATTTTATGTATATCCCCGCTTCAGACGCGGAGTAGAGAAGCTTTGATCTTTTTTGCTCGGAAAGCCCGCACAACGGCGGTCTTACCTGCGCGAATATAAGCCCGCACGACGCCAACAGCGCCTTTATCGGCACGGGATTGACGTCGCAGGAAAGCTCTTTCAGAAACGGATAAAACGCAAAAAACGCGTCTTTTGCGCCCTGTATATCGCCTGCAAAATATTTATCCGTTATTTCGCACGTTTTGTCCGGCTCTATATTCGAGCAGACGGATACGCCGCCCTTGCCGCCGAGGCAGAGAAAGTGATACAAAAGCGTATCGGAACCGCAGAAAAAATCAAGTTCTGGCGCTTCCTTTATCTTATCCGTTACGGACTGCATATCCGGGCTCGCCTCCTTGCAGGCGACTATGTTCTGGTGAGCGGATAACACGGAAAGCGTCTCCGCCGATACGTCGACCCCCGTTCTTGACGGCACGTTGTAGACGATGACAGGTATGGGCGAGCTGTCTGCCACGGTTATGAAATGGCGCAGTATGCCGCGCTGCGACGGCTTGTTGTAGTACGGCGCGACGACGAGCGCGAGATCCGCGCCGAGCGACGCCGCGCGCTTTACTTTTTCACACGCCGTTTTCGTATCGTTTGAGCCGCAGCCGACCGTAAGCGTCTTTTTGCCGGAAAGCGCCTTTGCGCACTCTTTTATTATCGCGTCTTTTTCTTTTTGCGTGACGGTGGGCGCTTCGCCCGTCGTTCCGAGCGCCACGACGCCGGATACGCGGGAGTTTTTCTGTATTTCAAGCAGAGCTTTAAGCGACGCAAGATCTATATCGTTACCGGAGAACGGCGTGACCAGCGCCGTATGTATGCCGGCGGGCAGTCTGCCCGTTTTTTTGTCGTTCATTGGACTTGACCCCGTAAATTATATATTTGTTATAATTAAGGTAATGAAAATTATAAAATATGGGAGTATAATATAAATCAAACCTCTACGTATATTATATGAGATCTGCCGTGAACTGACATTTTTTGCGTATCTGATTTTATCATAAAACGGCGCGATTGTCAAGTTAAAAGCCGGTTTTCATTTTAAAGGATTTATTAAATGCAGTCTTTACACGATTATTTTTACGAGCTTCCCGGGGAGCTTATAGCGCAGACGCCGTGTGAAAAGCGCGACGAATGCAGACTTCTTGTGCTTGACAGAAAGACCGGGAGCATAGAACACAAACATTTTTATAACGTAACGGAATATCTGAAGCCGGGCGACTGTCTCGTTATAAACGACAGCCGCGTTATCCCCGCACGCATTTACGGGATAAAGCAGAGAGAAACGGAAGATACAAACGAGCCGAGCCGCGTTGAATGTCTGCTCCTGCGCCAGCGCGAGCTTGATTTATGGGAGTGTATAGTAAGACCCGGCAAACGCGTCAAAAAAGGCGTTAAAATAGATTTTTCCGGCGTTATGACGGGCGAGGTCGTCGACGTGACGGAAGACGGCAACCGGATGATCGCGTTCGACTACGACAGATCGGGCGGGGAAACGGTGTATTCGCTGCTTGAAAAAATAGGCAAAATGCCGCTTCCGCCGTATATAACGAAAGAGCTTGACGATAACGACAAATATCAGACGGTTTACGCAAAGGAAAACGGCTCGGCCGCCGCGCCTACCGCCGGACTTCATTTCACAGACGAGCTGCTTGAAAAAATAAGCGGTATGGGAATTGATATAGTCCGCGTCATGCTCCACGTCGGTCTCGGCACTTTCAGACCCGTCAAAACGGAGAATATTGAAGAACATAAAATGCATTCGGAATTCTTCACAGTTACCGAGGACGCGGCAAAGCGCATAAATGAATGCAGAGCGCGAGGCGGCAGGATAATCTCCGTCGGCACGACGTCGGCAAGAACTCTTGAAAGCGCGTCGGACGAAAACGGCATAGTACACGCGCAGAGCAGAGACACGGATATTTTCATATATCCGCCGTACAAATTCAAAGCGGTGGACGCGCTCATAACGAATTTCCACCTGCCGGAAAGCACGCTTCTCATGCTCATATCCGCATTCTCCGACCGCGAAACGATAATGAAAGCTTATAAAGAAGCCGTTGAGCGGAAATACCGCTTTTTCTCGTTCGGCGACGCGATGATGATTTTATAACGATTATAAACTAATTTTGATTGAATCTATTGACAATATATATTTTATCATTTATAATAAATATGATAGATATAGAAAATGAAAGGTGTCAAAATGAGCGAAAGAGAATATGCACACAGTATACTTGAAATAGTCCCCGACGAAAAGCTCGGTGACGTTATTGCTTATATGCAGGGTATAATGGCAAATGACTCACAGGATGATGAATTTTGTGAAAAACTGCTCAAGGATTACGAAGATGACCCTGATAAAAACCGGTTTATATCTATTGAAGAGACGGCAGATTTGAGCGGAGTAGATATTTATGAAGTATAAATTATCTGAGGAACAGTTTATTGTTCGTGTTATAAACGCCGGGAATCGCGGCGATATTTATAAATGAACAAATCAAAAATAATAATTATCGGCGGGCCGACGGCGAGCGGAAAATCGGGTGTGGCGCTTAGGCTTGCGGAAGAATTTGACGGCGAGATAATATCGTCTGACAGCATGCAGATATATAAAAGGCTCGATATAGGCACGGCAAAGCCGACCTTGGAAGAGCAGGCGCGGGTACGCCACCATCTTGTGGATATCGTCGAGCCGTGGGAAAATTATTCCGCCGCGGATTTCGTGCGCGACGCAAAAGCCGCGATAAACGACGTTATATCCCGCGGAAAACTGCCCGTTATATGCGGCGGCACGGGTTTATATATAGAAGCGCTTATTCATCCTACGGATTATTCGTCGGAGACAGACGCGGACGAAGAACTGCGCGCCGCGCTTATGGAAAAGGACGCGCACGAGCTTTGGCTGCAGCTTGAGCAGATCGACCCGGAAGCGGTGGCAAAAACGCACGAAAACAACAAAAAACGCGTTGTACGCGCGCTTGAAATTTATTATAAGACCGGCAAAACGAAAACGGAAACGGATAAAGAACAGAAAAAATACGAGCCGGAATACGACGTGCTGCTGCTTCTCACCGGATTTTGCGACAGAGAAGTTTTATATGAGCGCATAAACCGCCGCGTTGACGAAATGATAAGCGCCGGACTTGCGGAAGAGACGAAGCGACTGCTTGAAACCGGCGATCTTCGCCCGGGCACCACCGCGTACCAGGCTATAGGCTACAAAGAGCTGTTTCCGTATATAAACGGCGAGAGCTCGCTTGAAGAATGTACTGAAAAATTAAAGCAGGCCACGCGCAATTACGCAAAACGGCAGTTGACCTGGTTTGGCCGTTACGGCGGCGTGAAAGTGCAGACGTATGAGGAAGCGGAGCGCGCCGTGAAAGAATTTCTTGAAAGGAGCTGACGGATACGGATAAAGAAGTTTTCAAAAAAGGAATAATATACGTTCTTTCGTCGCTTCTTGCGGTGGGCGCCATTATTTATATCGGCTACCATATAGTAACGTACTTTAAAGAGGATATGCGGGTCGAGCCGGTGCAGTCGGCAGAGCAGACGCAGGCAATAACGCTCACCGGCATTGTTTTCCGTGACGAGCAGGTCATATACGGGCAGAGCGGCGGCGTTGTAAGGCTTTACGCAAACGGCGAAAAGGTGAGCAAAAACGCGGTTGTAGCGCGTGTTTACGACACTTTCACGACGCAGGACTACGCTCTGAGCCGCATTGACAAAAAGATAAGCATCCTGACGGACAGCAACAAGTCCGCGGACAACACGGTAAAAAGCCTGGATACGAAGATAAACCGCCTTTATTATTCGGTCAGGCTGAAATCCGAGGAGGGCGATTTCGCGACCCTCGCGGAAAAGACGGACGAGCTTCTCATACTGCTGAACAGGCGCGAGATACTCGTAAACGCGCGTCTCAACTACAATACGGAGTTATCGCAGCTGAAAGCGCAGAGAGAAAACCTCATTTCGTCCGGCTCCGGCACCTACACGGAGGTCACTACGCCGGTATCGGGATATTTTTCAAGCAACGTTGACGGGTATGAGCGTATCTTCACGGCTTCCGCGGCAAAGTCGCTTTCGTACGAGGAGCTGTCCGAGCTTATGAAGCAGCCGGCGGACGAGATTTCCGTCACGACGGACGGCTACGCCGTGGGCAAAATGGCGCACGACCCGAAGTGGTATCTGTGCGCGGAGACGGACAGAGATACCGCGTACAAGCTCTCCGAGGGTGAAAAATACAGCGTCAGCTTTTCCGCCGCCTCCGGCAGAGAAACGGAATTTACGCTTGAACGCATCGTCGTGCAGTACGGCGGAACGGGAGCCGTTCTCGTTTTCAGCACGGATAAGCAGTCGTCAGACCTCGGCAACGCGAGAAAGCAGACCGTTTCCGTTGTAATGGAAAGGATAGAAGGACTGCGCGTACCGGTATCCGCCGTGCGCACGAACGAGAACAATCAGACGGGCGTTTATATCTTAAAGAACAACAAGGTCACTTTCAGGCGTATTGAGATACTTGACGAAAAAGACGGCAGCTGCATAGTAAAAGAATTCTCCCCGGACGAGGAGGGCTATGCGGAGATGCTGCACAAGTACGACAGTCTCATAATATCCGGCAAAGGCCTGAAAGAGCAGGCGGAAACGGACGACGGTGAGACTACGGATTATGAAATAAGGATATTCGGATAAAATAAAGATAAAGGAGACAAATATGGTCGAAAAAAGAGTTTCCGAGGCGGTGCTTTTAAAGGCGATGAGCACCGGCGCGGATTACGCTGAGCTTTACGTTGAGGATATGATATCCGACAGCGTGAGCATGATAGCGGACTGTGTTGACAGCGCGAATACGAGCCGCGACATGGGCGCGGGCGTGCGTATTTTCTGCGGCACAAATTCCGTTTACGCGTTCGGCAACAACACGGACGAAAAGTCGCTTATGGAGCTTGCTTCAAAGGTCGCCGCCGCGGCGCCCGCGGCAAAGGCGGCGGGCGTTGACCTCGTTTTGAATGAGGTGAAGTTCGATCCGGTCTGCCGCGCGGTGATCCCCGCCATGAGCGTGGACAAAAAGATAAGAACGGACGCGCTCAAGGCCGCGTATTTCGCCGCAAAGGAATACAGCCCCGAAATAGTGCAGGTAAGAGGCACTCTGTCGTCAAGCAATAAGCGCATTTACGTTGCGAACAGCGACGGAGTGATAGGCGAGGACGAAAGACCTTATATAAGGCTCGGCATCTCAGCTATTGCGTCAGACGGAAAAGAAAACCAGAGCGGTTTTACCGGCCCCGGCAACAGCGCGGGATTTGAATTCATACAGGGCCTTGATCTTAAAGCGCAGGGACGCGAGGCGGCGAGAATTGCGACTACCATGCTGCACGCCGGAAAATGCCCGGCGGGCAAAATGTCCGTCGTTATGGACAACGCTTTCGGCGGCGTGGTCTTCCACGAAGCCTGCGGACACGCGCTCGAAGCGACGTCCGTCGGTTTGGGCAACTCCGTATTCTGCGGCAAGCTCGGCCAGAAAATAGCAAACGAAAAAGTCAGCGCCGTTGACGACGCGACGATGATAAGCGAATGGGGCTCCCGCGCCATGAGCGACGAGGGAGAGAAAACGCAGCGCATACAGCTTATAAAAGACGGCATACTTACCGGATATATGATAGACAAGCTCGGCTCGCGCAGGATGAATATGCCGTCCACCGGCAGCGGCAGACGCCAGAATTACGCGTTTGCGCCTACTTCACGTATGTCAAACACGTTCATCTGCCCCGGCTCCGACAAGCGCGACGATATAATAAGCGATACGGAAAACGGTCTGTACGCCGCTAAAATGGGCGGCGGCTCGGTCAATCCG
>JAEEGW010000070.1 GCA_016280525.1 Clostridiales bacterium | reverse complement strand
GCGGTATGCCCGGCTCCGACGTTTTTATAGATTCTTTTATCAGTTTTACCGGCGTTCAGCTTAAAATAACAGAGCTTTTCATGCGCACGTGCAGGTCCGTGACAATAACCTTCGGCGTACCCGGACCCGCGTCGGCTGACAATAAATACGATCTGCTCTCCCCCGTTTACGACAGCGAAAAGAAACTGTCCGCCGCCGCTTCACGCTCCGGCGGGCTGAGGCGCACGGTGCTTGATACGTCATACGTTTGCCCGTGTATGTCGGCGCTTGAAAAAGGGCTAAGAACAGGCGAAAAAAGCGACGTACCGGCGGGCGATAACGTGCGCTTTTTCCGCGCGCATACGGCTTACGAGGAAGCCGAGCTCGTCGCCGCGGATATAGCGAAAAAACTGCGCGAGGGCTGCCGCTGCCGCGATATCGCCATTCTCTGCTCAAGCGTACAGTCGTGGCGCGGGATAACCGACGATGCGCTTGAAAAATACGGCGTGCCGTTCTTTATTTCAGTAAGGGAAGGCGCGTCACAGAAAGCGCTTTTCCGGCTGCTCATATCGGCTCTTCACGTCTGCGTAAACAACTTCCGCACAAAAGACGTGTCTTCGTATATCAAGACGGGCCTGCTGCGCGTAAGCTCCGACGAGCTTGATATTTTTGACGATTACATAAAGCGCAGAAATATTCACGGCGCAAAGGCTTTCACGCGCGATTTTACCGGCTCTCCGTACAAATACGGCGCCCCGGACGAGCACGACGAGCGTGCGGTAAACCGCCTGAACACCGTAAACGCCGTGCGCGCCGCGGTAATCACGCCGTTATACGATCTTTACACGGAATTGAGCGGCTGCGCGGACGCGAAAAGCATCTCAAAAGCTCTCGTAAGACTGCTGCAGCGCGTGCAGATAACCGAAACGTTGAACGGGCTTACAGCCGAAGCAAATGCGAACGGCGACCCGGCGGAAGCGCAGACCGTTTCACAGCTGTGGGGAGTGTTCGTCTCCGTCACGACGCAGCTCTGCACGGTCTGCGGCGATCTGCCGATGAACGCGGCGATCTATACGCAGCTGTTCGAGACCGTTTTATCCGATACGGATATAGGACGAATTCCCACGTCCACGGACCAGGTCGTTATAGGCGAGGGCGGTATGCTCCGCGTCCACGGCATAAAACACGTTTATCTTATGGGCTGCAACGAAGGCGAATTTCCCGCCGCCGTGGTCGACGCGGGCATTTTCAGCGACGACGAAAGGCAGAAGATAAACGACGCGGGCATCACGCTTGAAGGCGGTGCGGACAAAGAAAACGAAAGAAAACTGTACGATTTTTACAGATGCGCCGTATCGGCGTCGGAAACGGCGACGTTCTCTTACAGCGTGAGCACCGCGGAAGGCAAGGAAAAATACCCGTGCCATCTTATAAAAGATATTGAAAACGTATTTTCGCAAAACGTAAAGACGGTATCGGAGCTTTCCGTATTCGATATTGCCGCTTCCGCCGAGTCGTCGTACGAATATTACGCCTCTCACAAAAATACAAAAGAAGGCAGAATGATAAAAAGCCTGCTTTACGCGGACGAAAAAAGCGCGAAAAAAGCAAAACTGCTTGATATACCGATAATTTCGGAAAACGAACAATTGAGCCAAAAGACAACTTCAAAGCTGATACCCGGTGCGGTAAGGCTTTCTCCCACGCGCCTGTCGTCGTTTACGGACTGCGCGTTCGCCCACTGCTGCAAGTATTTTCTCAAACTTGAGCCGGATAACGACGTGGATTTCAACACGGCGGAATTCGGCACGTTCATCCACTACGTACTGCGGCGGCTCATAGAAGACCGCATGAGCGGCGATCTGCCGGAGGACCCGGACAAAGATCGGCTTGACGAAGCGGTCGAAGCCTACATAAAAGAATACTGCGGATATTATCTTAAGATCGATATAAACGCGGAGGGTATGGGCAAATTGAGAGCTTCCGTCCGCAAACTGAAAAAATGCGCGCTCAAAGCCGCCTCTGACGTTCTGGCGGAGTTGGCGGCGGGCAGATTCAAACCCGTTGCGGTGGAGCTGAATATAAATGAATACTCGGGAGTTTCTCCGTACGCGATAGCGCTTCAAAACGGCAAAAGCACGTATCTTACGGGCACGATAGACCGCGTGGACGCGTGCGAGCACAACGGGAAAACGTATATAAAGCTCGTTGACTACAAGACCGGAAGCGACGATTTCAACGTCTCGAAATTAGCCGAGGCGGACAAAACCGTACAGCTTTTCGCGTATATGCTTGCGGTCTGCAGCTCGTCCGGAAAGTTCGATCATCCCGAGCCCGCCGCGCTGTTTTATATGCACATAGTCCCGTCCGACCCGAAGCTGGACGGCAGCGGCGCTTTGCCCGTCGAATCCGCCATGGAGCGCGGCGGCATAGCCTTATCCGGGCAGGAGGTGCTCGACATGCTCGAGCCGGGAATGGACAAAAAAGGCGGCGAGATATACAGCACGAAAGCCGGCTGCATGGTATTTGCCGCGCCCGAGGAGATGACCGCGGTGTTTGAAGAAGTCAAAGGCGCGATAGCGGACGCCGCTGAGCGCATGTGCGAAGGCGACGCGTCCGTCACGCCGAAGATAAACGATACGCCGTGCAAATACTGCCCGTATATAAGCGTCTGCAGACGCACGGACAAAAAATCGTAAGGAGGTCAAAATGAACTGGACAAAAGCTCAAAGCGACGCCATAAACATAAGCCGGCGCGACGTGCTCGTCGCGGCGGCGGCAGGTTCCGGCAAGACCTCAACGCTTACCGAAAGAGTTATTTCCGTGATATGCCGCGACAAAGATCCCGTAGATATTTCAAGGCTTCTGATAGTTACGTTTACCGAAAAAGCGGCGGAAGAACTGAAAATAAAAATAAGAAAAAAACTGCAGGAAAAAGCGCAGAAAGAGCCGTCAAACAACCGCGTAAGAAGACAGCTTTCGCTTCTTCCGACAGCTTCAATAAGCACGATTCACTCGTTTTATATACGTATTCTGCGCGAGGGATTTTCCGAGCTCGGCCTGCCGCCCAGACTGCGCGTCGCAGACGAGGGCAGCGTTGAAATGATACGCCGCCGCGTAATGAACGACGTTATAGACGCGTACTACAACGACGCGGCAGAAGACGAATACAGAATTGAAAACGCGGACGAATTTTTTGACACGTTTGAACATATCCGCCCCGGCGAAAAGCTGTACGACACGTTATGCGAGCTGTACGACACGGTCGCATCGTACCCGGAATTCATAGATTTTTACAAAAACTGCGAAGAAAAATATAAAGAATACGCAAACGATTTCGGCAAAAGCGAGCATTTCAGATACTTCAAAGCATCCGCAAAAAAGCGGTTTGCGAATATTCTGTCCGGGTTTGATCAGCTTGAAGCCGATTTCGCTGATGACGAAGAATTCCAAAACAAATACCGCCCCGTCGCCCTGTACTGCGAGGACCTTATAAAGCAGACGCTTTCGCTGCTCGACGCCGCGGATTATAAAACGCTGTATGAGTTTTTCGGCAAATCGCCGGATATTCCGCGCAATAAGCCGGTAAAAGGCGAGCCCGCATTCAAAGACGCGCAAAACGCGTTAAGAGACGCATTTAAGACCGAATTCGGAAAGGCGGGCAAATTACTGTCGTTTAACGAAGAGGACGTGAAAAAAATATGCCTGCAGACATCTTATCTGTGCGGCTGTATTTATAAAGTTTTAAGCAAATTCGAAAAAGAGTTCTCGGCGGAAAAGCTGAGCGCCGGAATGGTGGATTTTACGGATATGGAGCGTTACGCCCACCGTCTGCTCTGCCGCGGAAACGGCGAATTCGCGAATAAGATAAAAAACCGCTACGACGAGATATACGTTGACGAATATCAGGACGTAAACGGCATACAGGACGAGATCTTCACGACAATATCTAAAAACGACCGCTTTATGGTGGGCGACGTGAAGCAGTCCATTTACTCTTTCAGAGGCGCGGACCCGACGCTGTTTTCGTCGTACAGACAGTCGTTTAAGCCGTACGACCCGGAAATACCCGACCCGTCCGTCATATTCTTATCCGAAAATTTCAGATGCGGAAAACATATAATAGACTTTACTAACGAAGTCTTCCGCACCGTTTTCGGCGCGGACGAGAGGATACCGTATTCAAAGGAAGACGAGCTCGTTTACGGCAAAGGTGAGGGCGAAAACGTCCCCGTAAAACTCACCGTTTTCGAGGGCGGCAAGATACAGGATGAAGCAGAATACGCGGCAAAAGAGATAAAAAGACTGTTAAAAGAAGGCACAAAGGACGACGGAAAACCGCTTAATTTGTCGGATATCTCCGTTCTCTGCCGCAACAGCGCCGCGTGCGCGACGGTCGAAAAAGTATTTTCGGAGTACGGACTGAACTGCGCGAACACGTCGGACAAGACGTTTTTCAACT
>JAEEGW010000069.1 GCA_016280525.1 Clostridiales bacterium | reverse complement strand
GCGAGGAAAGCGCAGCGGTCGAAAGAAATCAAGCACAGTCACGGCAGTGACGCGCAGATTTCTTCGGGCACCGCAAGCGGGGTTCGTCCGCCCCATCATTTGTAAAAATGATGGGAGGGGACAGGGGGGTATGGGGAGTTCTCGGCGAAGCCGAGCAAAGGGGTTCCCCGTTGCGAACATTGTGAGCAATGGGGGTTCCCGTGAGGGGTGGGGACCCACCATAATTCGTCCCAAAGGGACACCTTACCTATTCACTATTCACTCTTCACTCTTCACTCGGGAGGGAAAACCCCTCCCCTGCAACGGACGACCAACGGTCGCCCCTACATTCTTAATTCTGAATTCTTTATCCGCGCCCCCTCAATCTCGTTTGGAGATTGCGGGAGGGGTAAGAGGGGGGTTGGGGGGTATTGAGGGGTGGGACCACCCAAATGCGCGAAGCGCACGGATCGTCCCGAAGGGACACCTTACCTATTCACTATTCACTCTTCACTCTTCACTCGGGAGGGGAAACCCCTCCCCTACAACGGACGACCAACGGTCGCCCCTGCAAGGCGTAAGGGGATCAGCTTACCCGTACATCGCTATTTCGATCGAGTCCATAAACTGACACATGGACAGATTGAAATTTTTATAATTGGCTTCCATGAATTCTTCCGTAGCCGATATGACCGTGACCTTTACTATATCGAGCTGATTGTAAAACGTTATCATTACCGGGACTTTAAGTATATCGGACACGCCGCGTATTATAAGATATCCTTCCTCTTCAAGCTTGTTTATCTCTTGCGCGCTTTCAAAAGTCACTTCCTTTTCGCCGCTCGCGTCGCCTACGAACACTTCCGGGTCCTGCGTATACTCGTAAATAAGCGACGCGGCGCGGCAGATATGTCCCCAGCCGACTCTGTATGTAAGGTTCCATTCCGAATACAGACTGTTTTCCAGTTTTTCCACTCCCAAAAGTTTCATGGCGGTTTCCTTTCATTATTTGAAATTGAGAAAATATCCGTTTTTCTCTTTTGCTTTTTGCATAAATTCCTGCAATATACCGTTATTAAGTATCGTTTTGCTGCGCCAGCACTTTCCGGCTATCTCTTCCGCCGTCATCGTCAGATAAAAATCCTCCGGCAGATCAAAGCTGACCTCGCCGCCGCCCATTGACCCGGCGGATATGCCCTGGCACATGCAGTCCATATGTATGTACGGCTTGCCGTCTTCGTAAAAGCGCAGCGTTATAACGTCGACCCCGCGATCGAAATAATCGCCGACTGTCGCGAGCTTCACGTCAAGATGAAGGAAACGCAGATGATATTCGCGCGCGAATGCCTCCGCGGACGTGTCGTATCTGCCGCGTATTATTACGTTGTTTTTCTGAAACAGCTTTTCGTTCTTCTTCGTCATGTTGATCTTACATTCCGGATTTTCCATCCAGATCGAGCTTATGGTCGGCAGAAGTCCGAAAAAGTCGCGCTTCACCTCCACGACTTCATCACTGAGTCCGAGCGCGACGCCGTCCGGGTCGGTCCTGTCCGGGTCGTTCATCCAGTGGCTCATGTCGCCTTTTCTCAACACCTTGCCGCCGAACGCGTCAAAACCGTTTTTTCTGTAACCTGCACTTACTATCATACGTTTTCTCCTTAAATCGTTTACCGACCGTTTTCGCCGTTGTTCAAAAACCCGTGCAGCCCGTCCGTGAAGTCGCGGTAATGCCGGGGAAAATTCTGCGAGCCTCTTGCGCTGATCTCAACACCGCCGTTGACAGTCGCGCTGAAATCAAACATGGTCCCGTCACGTACGCCCCTCGGATGTTTGCCGTAAAAGCCGTCCCAGGACATGACGCCGCAGTCGTTCAAGAGCTTTATGAACCCGTCCGCGTCGCATACGACCTGTTTTTCAATAACGCGCTCTTCTATATCTTCCGATCTTTTTATATGATACTGCGTTATCTCCGCTTTGCCGTCTTTATTTACTATATCGTAATACGTGCTGTGGCGCATGCCGCTCGTATGAAACGATATTGTATCAAAAGACTCTATCTTTTTCTTTTTTATTCCGAAAAACACCCTGTTTTCTCCTTGATTTCTTTTATTTCCTCTAAAAGATCATAGACCGCGTCCTCGGACAAAACGCCGCGTTTCAGCTCCTTTGGCAGCTCGCCCGCCTCGTCGTCCTCAAAATCTTTTCTCCACAAAGAGCTTTCGTAGTATTCGCTAAGCTCCTTTATCTGCGGGGAAAGAGTTTCAAATTCATTATAGGCATCATCCAGTTTTTTTACCGCGCCGGATATCTGATCAAGCAAGCCCTCAAAATGATTTATCCTCTGTATCTGCCAGTCTTTTTTCGTCATGCAATTGACGTGACCGACTCTGAACTCGCCTAAGTCTATAACAGGAACGTTTTCCGTAGTCCACATATATTTAAAGCCGAGCTTTTCCTGCACGCGCTTTGATTTTTCGTTTCCGTCGTAGAATCCGCACCAGATTTTTTCAAGGTTAAGATCTTCAAACGCGTGACGTATAAGCTCTTTTGCCGCCTCGGGCACTATTCCCTGCCCCCAGTACGGCTTGCCGAGCCAGTAGCCGAGCTCGCATTCGTCGTCAAAATCGGCTAAATCGCTGTGGAATTTCAAGCCTATGCTGCCAACCGGCAGACCAGTTTCTTTCAGCACTATCGCGTACGTTTCCGGCTTTGATAAAACGCTTTTTATGATCATTTCGCTGTCCTGCACGCTCGTGTGTGCCTGCCAGCCGGCGGGGCTGCCTACGTCCGGGTCGGACGCGTATTTATAGCACTGCTCCGCGTCGGACACGTCCCACGGGCGAAGGATAAGTCTTTTTGTCTGTAATATCATATATCGAACTTTGCCCCGCATTCCGTACAGAATTTTGCGTTGTTTTCTCTTTTTGTTCCGCATCTGCGGCAGAACTGACCCATTCCCATAAACATTTTAAAGCCTTCCGGTAAAGTCGCCGGATCTGGCGGCGGCACACAGTCAGATTTGAATTTTTCCAAAAAACCCGGGGCGGGCCTGTCCGTTCTGTCGACCGATGCGCTGTTTATTATACATTCGCGCACTTCGCTGCACAGCCTCTCGGACTCTTCCGTCAAAGCAAACGAGAAAACGTCCACCTCCGCCGTGACGCCGGCCTCGGACAGCTCTTTTTCCAGAGCTTTTGAAAGACGCCCGTGCGGTCTGTCTCTGACGACGGAGACTTCCGACATTTTTTCAAGCGCTTTTTCTATCATATCAAACATCCCGGCTTTGACCGCTGCGACGAGACTGTCGCCGTCTTTGTATTTTTTCGCGTCGTAGTCATACACGTTTATACTCATCGCCGTGCGCGCTTTCATTTCCTCGTCAAACCAATCCGTTCCCATAGTCTCGCGGAACGTCACCGGTTCCGGCGTGCCGTATTTGAACGAAACGAGCGGTATCTTTACACCATCAGTCATACTGTTCTCCTTAAAAACGCAAACAAGAATATTTTTCTTTTTTAATATAACACATAATATGATAAAAGTCAATAGAATGTCGGATCTGAAATAATATTATGCGTGATTGAAAAATTCATAATTTAAGCGTATAATCAAATCACATAGTAACGAATTCCCGCACGAAACAGAAAGGAGCATAATATGAAAAAATTCAGATTTGCCGCCTTTGCGGCGGTCGTACTCGCGGCTGTGATATGCCTGTCGTCCTGCTCGCAGTTGGGCGATCTGTCCGGCATCATAGGTTCGCTCGGTGAGCTTTTGGAGGATCTTACGCTGCAAGAAGGAAACGAAGCAGGCGTTACCGAAAGCCCGGACGTCGTTGAAACGGACGAGAACGGGCATATTACCAAGCTGAGCCACTACGACGGCGAAGGAAATCTTATATTCGTACACACTCAGACCTGGGAAAACGACCGCATAGTAAACAAAAAGAGCTTTGACAAAAACGGCTCGCAGACCGCGTCAATAGATTACGAATACGACGAGCGCGGCAACTGCACAGTTATGGCGTGGTTTTTCTGGAACTCCGGCGCGCTTATGAAGGTCGAGAGGGTATACGACGAGTACGACCGTCTTATAGAGGACACCGGCTGGGGCACGGAAAACGTCGCTACGAACAAGACGTTTTTTGAATACGACGACAAGGACGGGGAGCATCCGAAAAAATACAGCAAAAAGAAGTATTACCCGAACTGGGTAAACCAGCCGGAAAGATATTCGATAACGACGTTTGAATACGACGAGGACGGCTGGATGACGAAGACCACCACGGTAAACCAGGACAACGAGCTTGTAAGCTACGACGTTTACAACAACGTTGACGGCAAGCCAATGGGATATACGAGCTATAACGCCGACGGCACGGTAAACTATTCCTACAAATACGTCTACGATGAAAGCGGCAAGAAGTTAAGAGAAGAAAGATACGACGGCGACGGAAATCTCGTCGGAGTGGATTATTAAAAAGGCACCGGGGCTGACGGTCACGTCAGCCCCGGTTTTTTGTTATATTGTTCCGTCGGAGCAATAATGCCTGAAAGCCCCGATATCTCGGGGGGATGGTGGGGTTTGGGGCGGTCAGGGGGGTGCGGGAGCCCCAAATGTCGCGCAGCGACACAGAACGTCGCGAAGCGACACCGGTTTTTATTCTTTATTCTTTCTTCTTTATTCTTTATTCTTTAAGACGGACGACCGATGGTCGCCCCTACAATCGGGGCGTCGAGCCGCCGCTCCCTACGTTGCTGTGCCCCACAATCTCGTGAAGAGATTGTGGGAGGGGACAGGGGGGTATGGGGGGTGGCGCGCAGCGCCTTGAGGGGTGGGAACCCACCATAATTCGTCGGCGCAGCCGACACCGGTTTTATTCTTTATTCTTTTTTCTTTCTTCTTTATTATTTATTCTTTAAAACGGACGACCAATGGTCGCCCCTACAATCGGGGCGTCGAGCCGCCGCCCCCCCACGTCCACCGTGCGCCGCCCCCTCAAATCTGTGATTTGATGGGAGGGGTAAGAGGGGGTTTGGGGGGTGTTGAGGGGCGGGACCACCCAAATGCGCGAAGCGCACAGATCGTCGGCTCCGCCGACACCGGTTTTTATTCTTTCTTCTTTCTTCTTTATTATTTATTTTTTAAAACGGACGACCGATGGTCGCCCCTGCTTTTTACGGTATTATATAGATCCGCCTCTTGTTCTCCGCGTTCGCTCTTTGCAGTTCGTCGACCGATACCCTGTATTTTTTCGCCGTATCCCAGTCGGTCTCGTCGGGGTCGGGTCTGTAAAGGCGCAAAGACGGCTTTTCCTTATTCACCGGCGTGTCGCTTATGGTCATAGTCGATACGGTCTTCACCGTTTCGTACTCCGTTCCGTAAATCGAAACGTAAAGCTCGGCGTCGGCGTAAAGCGTGTTTTTGTCTGTCCGTACCGTCGGCATACCGACGGACACGTCCGCGAAATACTCTCCGCCTTCGTTCATCGTGTACTGCAGGATCGCGCGGAAAGGCACGGTTGCCGTCTGCCCTTCAAGCTCGCCGTCCCCGTTTATCACCGTGTAAATATCTATATCTCCCGTTATGACCGTGCCGGAATTTTCGTTTGTCAACTGATAATTCCCGCACTCCGCCGTGGCGAACAGCACATCCCCCTCGTATTCTCCCTCCGCGCTTCCGCTTACCGAAAAATGCGTGTTGAAAACGGGCAGCGCGTGCCGCAGCGTCATTTCGCCGTACGTTTGCTTGCTCTCGAACTCCGTTGAATACATATCGGAAACGTACACGCCCGCCTCAGCCGTTTCATATAGGACCTCCGCGTTATACGTAAGATCTACCTCTATCACGCGCATTTCTCCGTTTTTGTCCGTCGTAAGCTCGCAGTGCACCTCATCTATACAGATATTTCCGCGGCAGACGGAATCCGGCGTCATATTATCCGCCGCTATTTCATGGTTTATATCCGTTTTGGTCTGATACGACGCTGCGGCGCCGTCCGACGTGATATACAGAAACGTGAGATCGACTGAAAAGCTGATATTCGCCTTGCCCTCCGAGGCGGTTACCGTCGGGGTCGACGTCACCGCGTACGAGCTTAAAAGCGATTCCGGTTCCGGGCAGGAGTCCGGCAGACTGACGTCAAACGAATACGGCACGGAATCGTCGCGCGCGGACGATACCGAGTACGTCACGCCGTTTTTTTCAAGGCACTGAAGTCCGGCGTCCTGGACGCCTTCTATATACGGCGTATTCTCTTCTTTTCCGTACGCGTAAAAGCTGACGGGCACTCTGCATTTTATCTGGAATTTGCGCGGGTTTGACAGACGTATCTGCGTATCCGGCGGTGAAAACACCGCTGTTGCGGTCTCCGCCTCGTCCGTTTCGCCGCTCTGCGCCTTAACCGACACAGGCGCCTTGTATTTTACGGAATGGAGCTTTCCGTCGTCACCCATGTAAACGATAATAAACGAAAGCTCCGCGTCCGCGGTCATGCCCGGCGGATCGAAAAAACAGCCGTTTTTCTTAAGATAGGTAAACACGTGCAGTATCTTTTTCACGTCCGGGCGGTCGTTCGGCAGTATGTATTCGCCGCCCGCCTCCGCCAGAGCCGGCATCTGCGCCGTTCTTTTCCAGTTTATAAAGCTCTTGTTCAAAATAACACCTCCGGTTTGTTCTTTGTAAAATATATTCATCCCGATCTGCCGTTATTCATAGCCGAACTTTTTCATGTGGGCTCTTAATTTGTCGAGCGCGGATTTTTCTATGCGAGAAACGTAAGAGCGCGAAATGCCGAGGTGCTCTGCCGTTTCTCTCTGCGTCAGAGCTTTGCCGCCGCCTATGCCGTAGCGCATTATCATAATTTTCCGCTCCCTCTCCGTCAGTCCGTTCATAATATAGTCAAGCGCTTTTTTCGTTTTGAATTTCAGCTCTATCGTGTCCGCTATATCCTCGTCCGTTGAGATTATGTCGCCGTACGTCAGCGGATTGCCGTCTTTGTCCGTGTCTATCGTATCGTTTACGGAGACCTCGTTCTGAAATTTTTTCTGCGCGCGGAACTGCATAAGTATCTCGTTTTGCAGGCATCTGCTCGCGTATGTAGCGAAACGCGTGCCGTTTTCCGGATCGAACGTATCAACGGCTTTTATAAGTCCCACCGTCCCCGTTGAGATAAGCTCCTCCGGATCCGTACCGGAATAGTATTTTTTGACGATATGCGCGACGAGCCGCAGATTGTGCGTTATAAGCTTCTGCCGCGCCTCTCTGTCGCCCTGCTTCATCAGCTTGAAGCACTCCTCTTCCTCTTTTGGCGAAAGCGGCGGCGGGAACGCGTCCGAATCGGATATTTTCAAAAACAGATACAGAAATCCGTAAATCAGAGCGGCTATGCTTTCAAACATACAAACACCTTCTTTTCGCAATTTTTCATATTTATTTACATTCTGTTATTACGTATTAAACACGGGTGGATTATGATTATATCTAACAACTAAACGGAGACAAAACGGTGAGATTCGCGGTGATCGATATAGGCTCCAACACGGCGAAAGCCGAGATATACAAATATAAAGACGGCAGCCTTGAATTAAAGAAAAAATACATAGAAAAAGATATGACCGCAGACCACAAGGACGGCGGCGTCCTTGACGGTGAAGGCATAGATATACTGGTCAATATTATGAACAGGTTCCGCGCCGTATGCCATGAAAACGGCGTATACAGGATATTTCCCTACGCCACTCAGAGCCTGCGGGGTATCAGCAACGCGGACGAAGTGCTTGAAAAAATAAAAAAGCGCACCGGGCTTGAAGTGGAGATAATATCGGGCAAAATGGAAGCTCAGCTCTGCTTTGAAGCGTTTCAGTCGGACGGCGGAACGGATCACGGCGTGCTCTCCGACATGGGCGGCGGCTCGACCGAGCTGAATTTCATAAAAAACGGCAACCTTGTAAAAAGCGTAAGCCTGCCTTTCGGCAGCCGCTCCGTCTGCCACGATTTTAAGATAGATATAATACCCGATACCGAGCAGGAAAAGCGCATTGCCGAACTTGCGGACGCATATATAAAAGAATTTGATCTGAGCTCGGGGATGAAACAGCTTTACGCCTGCGGCGGCACGTCAAGCGGGATGTTCAAGCTTTACAGCCGTCTGAGAGGCGGTTCAAGATCGGAAGCGGAACTGACACAGCTTACGGACTTTTACAACTTATGTAAAGCGGACAAAGAAAAAGCGATCGCCGCCGCAAAAGAGCTTACGCCGGAGCGGTACGACACCGTATTTGCCGGTATTTACGCGCATATCTGCATTTGCTCCGCGCTCGGCTGCACTGTCGTAAAGCACTGCAAAAGCACCTGCCGCAAAGGCTACGCCGCCGCACTTATACGAAATGGATACGTAAAATGAAAAGATTTATCGCCATAACTTTAATAATCTGCACGCTGTTTCTCTGCTCCTGTCAGGGAAAGGTCTACGATAAGATCTGCGCGGTCCTCGGTATAGACAACACGGATTACGCGGGTGAAGAGATCGCGGCCGAGCTGCCTCTTGACGACGAGAACGTGCGTTTTCTCGCGTCGTGCGCAAAAATAATCTGCTTCGGCGACAGTATTATAACGTTTGATTCGTTCTCAGACGTTTCGGGCGACTATATAGACGTGGTGCTGAACTATCTTACGGGCACGTTTTATTCAAAATACTCCGCAAACAAAAGCATGATGGAGAAATTCAGCGAAGCGTATCCGGAGCTGAGCGTCAACGCGCTCATACCGCTCTCCGATTACGAAAACACGGTCTACACGTATTTCGGCGGAAAAAGAAAAGCGACGGTGAGATCCACCGCCATGTATTCGTATCTTGACAAAATAGACGCTTTCGTCCTCGTGGGACATACTACGGACTGCGAGATAAACTATACCGTACACGAAGCGAAAGAGACGGAGCACACGTACAGGCTGACTTTGTCTTTCGTCAAAAACAGCGTATCCGTGGGCGTATACGAGCTTATATTCCTCAAAAGAGAGGACGGAGACCCGTACATCTGGCGCCTTTCCGCTTCTTCAAAAGTTTACGGCGTCTGATACTAAAATATATTTTCAAATCTGATATCAAGCATATCTTTCATACGTTTTATCTCATACCGCAGCTGGATTTTAGCCGCGGTATATTCTTTTTCGTCTTTGTTTTTTGCCGCGTTTATCAGTTTGTCAAGCGAGGCGTCTATATTGTCCGTTTCTTCTTTGTCAAAGAATAAAAGCACGGCGAACTTGCCTTTTTTCCATTCGTCTGCGGTTTTGTCCGCCAAAACGGAAACGTCGGGCGAATCTATGTCAGCCAGACCTTCCGCCTCGTATAAGAGCCTTGAAAAAAAGCCCGACAGCCACGCTGACGATGAAAAAACGAATATCACAACAACGGCAAAAAGCACCGCGGATATGATTAAAGCTCTCATTTTCCTCCTCCTTTTTTCTGTTTTTTGACTGTATATACCCCTGACGTGTCGCTGCACGTCATCATAAAAACGTCTTTTGCGCAGAGTTTGCTTTGGTCAAGCTGTTTTTTTAGCCACTTTTCGTCTTTGCCGGCTTTTTTTAAGTTTTCGGTATTTACAACGCCGTCCGAGATTATAAGGCGCGATATGCCGCTCTCGTCCGCCTTAATATCGATATCCTTGCGGCGCACGGTCTCGGATGCGGCTTTTAAAAGTACGGAGATG
>JAEEGW010000068.1 GCA_016280525.1 Clostridiales bacterium | reverse complement strand
GTACGCTTCTTCCTTTGCGCGCACGACGGGTCTGCCGCATTCCGGGCATTTGCCGTCAACTACCTGCGTATCGGTAAAGAACGTCTCGTCCGGCACGCAGTACCAGCCCTCGTAAACGCTTTTGTAAATATCGCCCTGCTTCAAGAATTTATCAAAAAGGTTTGCGGCGGCTTTCTCATGGTGAGCGTCCGTCGTTTTTATAAACACGTCGTACTGCGCGCCTACGGCGTCCCAGATACGCTTGACTTCGTTTGATACCTTGTCCGCGTATTCCTTGGGCGTCATTTTGCTTTCCGCCGCGTATTCCTCGATCTTCAGTCCGTGCTCGTCCGTGCCTGTTGAAAGATACGCGTCGTATCCGCAGAGCTGTTTATATCTTTTGATGCAGTCCGCTAAAATAATATCGTATGTATTGCCTATATGCGGCTTTCTTGACGCATACGGTATAGCGGTGGTAAGATAGTATTTAGGTTTCATGTTCTTATCTCCTTTCGGGATTTTCTATATAATAAAGATACTCGCCGGCCTTTGCAAAGCTGATCGTCATATACGGCAGCGCATACGCGTAAAACAGCACGTCGAAGGTCAGGATACTGAGTAATATCAAAGGTATGAATGAAAAAAGTAACGCAAAGCAGCGCCATATACCGCACAGCGCGGCGGACGCGCTTTTTCTGTAAAGCTCCGCGGCGCCGGCTCCCTTGTTCTCCGCCATAACGTACGGCATGGGCGCAAAAAGCATTATGAAGAACACGCAGGCAAAAGCTGAACAGAAAATTACCAGGGCTTTTATCAAAAACGCCGGCAGACCGCTTAGATCCGTTGATCTCATAAACGTGAATACGAGAGTTGACGGTAAAGTTGAAGCTATGATCTCCGCCGCTAAGATGAGATATAAAGCAAACGTCCGTCTTGCGTTTTTTAAGCAGTTGAGCGGCAGAAGCATTGCGGAAAGCGAGGCGTATTTCGGTCTGCCCTCTTCTTTATCCGGCTCGTCGCGCATTCGCGCCGCCAAGATATAAGCGCCGGAGAAAAACGCGAAAAAGAAGAACGAAAAGATTATATAAAGTATAATGTTAAGCGCCGTCGCCAGCGCGTTTACCGCTTTTTCACTTATGAAATCGGAAAAAAACAGCTGAGTCAGCCCGGGTACGTAAAACGTCATGAACAGAAAACCGCCGCTTAAAACGCCTGCTATGATATGCGAGATAACGGCTTTGTAAAAGTTATCCGCGGCAAAAAGCGTTCTTTTGGCTTCTTTTTTGAAATAGCGGTTCTGTTTTCCGCTTTTTCTTTTCTGCTGTGTTTGTATTTCGCCTATGAAGGCGGCTGCATCGTTGTTCATACGTCTCTCCGTTTTTTTCTATTATTGACGCAAAAGACAATTATTTTCAGTTCTGTATAATTTTTCCGGCCGCTACCGTCAGAAGTACGTTTTCTTTATCCGTAAGTATCATATCCGCGCGCTTGCCGACTTCTATCGAGCCGGTCTTATCGTAAATTCCGACCTGCTTTGCCGGGTTTGCCGTGGCGGTAAGGACCAGGTCTTCAAACGGCGCACTTGTCGCCTTGCAGAGATTTTTCAAGCCGTCAAAAATATTGGTTGTGGAGCCGGCTATCGCTCCGTCGTTGTTTATCGCCTTGCCGTCCTTGACGTTTACCTGCATGCCGGACAAATAATAAATCCCGTCCTCCATTTCCGCGGCGGCTATTGAATCCGATATTATAACGAACTTTTCGCAGCCTATCGCGCGGTATGAGATATCAATTACGGGCGCGCTGACGTGGAAGAGGTCGCAGATGAATTCCGCGTACGCTCTGCCGGACAGCGCCGCGCCCGCCGTGCCGGGCTCTCTGTGCTTCAGCTCGCGCATGGCGTTGAACGTGTGCGTAAACGAAACGCAGCCGAGGTCGAGCGCGCGCATAGCCTCATCGTACCTGCAGTCGCTGTGACCGATGCCGACGGTCGCGCCGTTTTTAATAAGCGTTTTTATAAACATCTCCGCGCCTTCAAGCTCCGGTGCGACGGTAAAATGCGTTTTTTTCGGCAGTATACGCTTTGTCAGCTCTTCCGCTTCGTTACAGTAGAGCGGGCGGAGCTGCGATACGACGTGACAGCCGGGGCGCTTGGGTGAAACGTACGGTCCCTCAACGTGAATGCCGTCCACGTTTATATCCGTTTTCGCGTTTTTTATGTTGTCTATTGCTGATAAAATATCGTTGTACGGCGCGGTCATGACGCACGGGAATACCGTCGTTATGCCGTGTTTTAAATAGAGCTTGAAGCACTCGCTTATCTGTTCCGGCGCCGCGCTCATAAAATCAACGCCGCCTCTGCCGTGTGTATGCACGTCTATAAGACCGGGTAATAGATACGCGCCTTCCGCGTCTATATAGCCGTCGGTCTTATCCGATATTTCGGTTATGATACCGTTTTCATACTCGACGGAGCCTTTGAAAAAAGCTCTTTTTTCTGTATCGTATACGTTTGCGTTGTAGATCCTCATTTATTTATCTCCGCGTAAACAGTTGATTTAGGTAAGCCTCTGTCTTTCGCCGCCGCTTTTATGGCGTCCATTTTGCTTTTGCCTTCGTCTATATATTTCTGCACGTGTTCCTTGATGCTCATATCAAATTCCGCCTGCGGCTTGTCGTCCGCGCCCTCTATAACGAGCACGAATTCGCCGCGCGGTTTGTTTTCGTTATAGTACGCTATCGCCTCGGAAAGCGTCATTATCTTTGCTTCTTCGTTTATCTTCGTAAGCTCGCGGCAAAAGGCGACGCGGCGGTCGCCGAACGCTTCGTATAAATCATCAAGCGTCGCGCATAAATGATGCGGCGCCTCGTAGATTATTACCGTGCGCGTTTCTTTTGCAAGCTCTTGTAACCGCGCTTTTTTGCTGCCTTTTGCGTACGTGAGAAAGCCCTCAAAGCAGAAGCGTTTTGTTGAAAGACCCGAAAGCGTCAGCGCCGTTATCGCGGCGCAGGCTCCGGGCAGGCTCGTTACCTTTATGCCGCGCTCGATACATAAGGCGACAAGATCCTCGCCGGGGTCGCTTATCGCCGGCGTTCCGGCGTCCGTTACGAGCGCGCAGGATTCGCCGGATTCAAGACGGGAGACGATATATTCTCCCCTCTCGCGCTTGTTATGCTCAAAATAACTGACGAGCGGTTTTTTGATGCCGTATTTCTGAAGCAGCTTGGGCGTGTTGCGCGTGTCCTCCGCGGCTATGAAATCCACTTCGGATAAAACCTTTACGGCTCTGTACGTTATATCTTCAAGATTACCGATAGGCGTGGCGACGAGGTAAAGCGTCATAGGCTCTACCCTGTTATGTTCACTTTGGTCTTTACTTTCCCACTCGTTTGTTTTTTTGCTGCTCATTTCGTTAAACTTCTTATCCTGTCGCGGTACGCGGCGGCCTCTTCAAACCGCAGTTCTTTCGCCGCCTGCCGCATTTTCGCCGTAAGCTCTTCTATCAGCTTGCCGCGGTCGCTCTCGTTAAGTTTTTTGTCGTGTTTATCCGTTCTCTTCTTTTTGCCTTTATCGTCCTTTTCCGATATCTCTATGACGTCGCGGACGGATTTAACTACGGAATGAGGCGTTATGCCGTGTTCTTCGTTATATTTTTTCTGTATGGTCCTTCTGCGCTCCGTCTCGTCTATCGCTCTTTGCATTGACGACGTTATCCTGTCCGCGTACATTATGACCTTGCCGTTTTCGTGTCTTGCGGCGCGGCCGATGGTCTGTATCAAGGACACCTCGGAGCGCAGCAGTCCTTCTTTGTCCGCGTCAAGTATGGCGACGAGCGATACCTCCGGCAAGTCAAGACCCTCTCGGAGAAGGTTTATGCCGACGAGCACGTCGTAAACGCCTAAGCGCAGGTCGCGCAGTATTTCGGTGCGCTCCATCGTTTCAACTTCGTGGTGGATGTACTGCACCTTTATGCCGTGACCTCTTATATAGTCCGTCAGATCCTCCGCCATTTTGGTCGTCAGCGTGGTGACGAGCACGCGCTCGCCACGGTCCGTTCTCTGCTTTATCTCGCCTAACAGATCGTCGATCTGGCCTTCAATGGGTCTGACCTCTATCTCCGGGTCGGTAAGTCCCGTAGGTCTTATAAGCTGTTCGGAGATAGAAGCTGAATGTTCTCTTTCGTACTCTCCGGGCGTTGCGGAGACAAATATAGCCTGATTTATTTTTTGCTCAAATTCCTCAAATACGAGCGGTCTGTTGTCAAACGCGGACGGCAGACGGAAGCCGTAGTCAACGAGGTTCTGTTTTCTCGCTCTGTCGCCGGCGCTCATACCGCGCACCTGCGGCAGCGTTGCGTGCGATTCGTCAACGAACAAGAGATAATCGTCCGGAAAATAGTCGAGCAGACAGTACGGCGTCGAGCCCGGCGCTCTGCCCGCGAATATGCGCGAATAGTTTTCTACGCCGGAGCAGTAGCCGACCTCGGATATCATCTCCAGGTCGTATTCCGTTCTCGTTCTTATCCTCTGCGCTTCAAGCAG
>JAEEGW010000067.1 GCA_016280525.1 Clostridiales bacterium | reverse complement strand
TTTCATTTTTTACTGATCTTTACCTTTATATTGCAGACACAGCATCGTAAGATCGTCAAACTGCTCCGCTCCGTTCACAAAGTTGTCTATTTCGGCACGCACGTTTTTGAGTATCTGCTCGGGTGAGCCGTCTTTTTCCGCATTGAGCGCCTGAAGCGTGCGCTCCATGCCGAACATACCGTTTTGTTCGTCCGTCGCCTCGGCAACGCCGTCCGTGTAGATGAACAGCTTTGAGCCGGGCTTGAGCATAAGCTCGTAATCTTTGTATTTGAAATCGCTCATGCCGCCCACGACAAAGCCGTGCTTATCTTTGAGCACCTCAAAATCACCGTCCGGCGATTTTATTATCGGGTACTCGTGACCGGCGTTTGATGCGATCAGTTTGCCGGTGGAAAGCTCTAAAATACCGAGCCACACCGTGACGAACATTTCCGCCTTGTTGTGTTCGCAGATGTTTTTGTTCACGTAGTTCAATATCTCGGCAGGCGAGCCGCCCATTTTCGTTCTGTCGCTGATTATGATATTCGTGACCATCATGAACAGCGCGGCGGGTATGCCTTTGCCCGAGACGTCGCCTATAACGACGGCGAGATGATCGTCGTCTATAAGATAGAAATTGTAGAAATCGCCGCCTACGTCTTTTGCCGGCGTCATTGAAGCGAAAATATCAAAGTCGGACCTGTCCGGGAACGCCGGGAAAACGTTGGGGATCGAGTTTTCCTGTATGGTACTTGCAAGGGAAAGCTCCGTTTTTATCCTTCCCTTCTCCTCCGTGGCGGCGGTCAGGTTTTCGATATAACGCACCATATCCGTTTCCATCGTGTCGATAGACGACGCGAGGGCGGACAGCTCTTTATATCTGCTGACTTTACCTAAGCCCTCTCCTTTCGTGTTTTCACGTGCGAAGCGCTCCGCCTCGTCCGACACCTTTTTGATAGGCGTGATAAACTGTCGTCTTATGAACACCGCCGCGAAAACGGACGAGACGACGGCGAGCAGGACCGTTGACGTGGCGATCTGTATAAGATACGGCCTTCTTGCCGCGTGCAGCTCGCTCATCGGGCGCTGAATACAAAGCAGGGCTGTAACGTCGCCTGCCGAGTTTTTGACCGGCACGATAGTCGTTATATGGGGATGTATGCCGTTTACCGTCTGCGTGCGGTATATCGTTTCATAAGTCGACTGTTTGTTATACAGCGCCTCGTATTTCTGCCGGTATTCGTCGTTTGTCGTTTCTCTTTCAAATCCGAGCTCCCACGGCGTATAGGACGTATTGTCTACCGTGTTGTTCACGACGTTATAAACGGAGACGAATCTGCCGTAGTCGCTTGTGTCCACTGAAATTACGTAAACGAGCGACACGTGCATTTTCTGACAGTACGCGTCAAGATAACCGGACGTCGTCTGATATTCTTCTTTATATTCTCCGGCTATATAGTCGGCGATCCTGTCTCCGCTTACGAGCATAGTCGCCGTTTCCGCCATGTGATACGTCGTTTCCGAGTACTCTTTTTTAAGCGAATTCGTAAAACTGATAAGGCCTATAACGCTGCTTATCGCTCCGAAGAGTATCAAAAGCAACACGATAGCGCCGATGATATTCAAAGAAATACCGGAGAAAAATCCGCCTTTTTTGGTTTTTTCAGCTTCCATTTATTGATTATAAGATCGTAAGAAAATCGGAAAATCCCGTTACCTCAAATATTTCCATTACCGTTTCGTTGACGTTATGAATTTTCATTTCGCCCTTGTTGTTCATTATCTTCTGCGCGGACATTATAACGCGCAGGCCGGCGGACGATATGTATTCCAGGTCTTTGAAATCAAACGAAAGCAAAGTCACGCCGTCAAGCGATTCTTTGAGCTCCGCTTCAAGATCCGGAGCGGTTATGGTGTCAAGTCTGCCCTGCAAAGCGATCTGCAGTTCGTTTTCGTTTTTTGTTTTAGTGATAGTCATTTTTTCCACCTCTTTTGATCAAAATGCTTTGTAGATTATAATTTCAACGTTTTTGCCTACGATGCTGACTTTTACGTCGTCCGCTATTTTCGCAATAACGGATTTTTCAAGCTCATCCCAGGCGTTTTTTGCGTCCACGCTGCCGGCGGCGGCCCTTAAGACCTCGCTTCTGTATTCCGACATGGTCCAGACGGACGCCTCACCCGGAGTATACGCGGAAGCGGTGTTCATAACGGCGTACGGCGCCATTTCTTTTATGGAGAGCATGGCGTTTGCTACGAATACTCTTATCTTTCCGGTAAAGCCGACCGCGGCGGCGTTTTTGCCGCTTGACGAGGCGGTGAGAAATTTTTCGCGCATTTCGTCCGTCATCTTGACTTCCGATTTGAGATGAAGCTCAAATTTCTTATCCTCCGCCGCTATTTTATATTCCGCGTCCGTATTTCCCGCGATACCGCGCATCAAACCGAACAACTCTTCGGCAAGAAGACGCAGATGAAGAACGGATTTCTTGTCAAGGCCGTAATCACAGCCGAGCTTTTCCGTCGCCGTGAGGACCTCGTTTATGCCTTTTTCGCTGTTTGTCATTATTGTTTGTTCTGTTTTCATTTTTTTGCTCCTTATAACGTTTACGCTTTTTTATTCTATAGTTAAAATGTCGGCAAATCCGGTCATTTCAAACACTTCGTTTATCGTTTCGTTCACGCGGACGACTTTCATTTCGCCCTGGTTTTTCATCTTCTTCTGCGCGGAAAGAAGAACGCGCAGGCCGGCGGACGAAATGTATTCAAGTTTTTCAAAATCGAGCACGAGCAAAGTCACTCCTTCAATAGACGTCGCGATCTCCTCTTCAAGCTGAGGCGCCGTTACCGTGTCGAGTCTGCCTTCAAGAGATAAAGTCAGGGCGTTGTTTTCTTCATTTTTTGTGATATTCAGCATCGCTATTGTTCTCCTTTGTTTATATTATTTCTGTTTGTCGGGATCTAACACAGTCACGTCGTTTAAAAATCTTATCAAGCCCCCCGGGTATTCGTCCGGTCCGCCGAGGTTCGTATCCCCGGGCAAAACGAGCTTGTTTTTTCCGTGATAATCGCTTCCTGCCGTTACGTACAGACCGTATTTTTCGGCAAAGCCGAGAATTTCAGCCTGGAGCTTTGGTGAAAATTCGGAATAAAACGCTTCCACTCCTTTCAGCCCGAAGCCGATGAGTTTTTTTAATCTTTCATCCATATCAGACCCGATTATGAGCTCGTCTCCGCGGCCGTAGCTCGGGTGGGCTAAAACGGGTATGCCGCCCGCGTCGAGTATCGCGGTTATCGCCTCCTCGGGACGGATGTATTTTTCTTTGCTTTTGTGCTTGTTTATGTAATTTTCTATCGCGTCTTCTTTAGATTTTGCGTATCCGTACTTCACCATAAGATTGGCGATGTGAGGTTTGCCGGGATTGTCAAGTGAAAACAGCGTTTTTTTGTCTGTATCCGAAAAATCAAAGCCGTACTGTTCCAAAAGAAATTCGAGCCTTTGCTTAAGCTTATTCATACGGTGGATGTGGCCCGTGTTTATAAGCTCTCGGACAGAGTCGGCTTTCGGGTCGTATCCGTAACCTAAGATATGGTATCTTCCCTCTTCGTCCCGGCAGGAGAATTCCACGCCGTATATGAAAGCCGGATCGCCTTTTTTAAGCGTTTTTTCTATGACGGCCCCGCCGTCCGCCGCGTCGTGATCCGTGACGGAAAAAAGCGTTATCCCGGCGTCTTTGACGCGACCGATTATCTCCGCCGGCGTGTCCGTACCGTCAGATACGGTGGTATGCATATGCAGATCTATTTTATTATAAATCTTCATTAGCTTATACCTTTTTTCAGCGTCAGGATATTTTTGCCATCCGAATACTCATATATAACTTCGTCCATCATCTGCTTCGTCATAAATATGCCGAGACCGCCTATTTCGCGCTCCTCCGCGGACAGCGTTACGTCCGGATCCGTCTTTTTCGTGGGATCGAACGGCTTTCCGCCGTCTTTGAACGTTATCGTCACGGTCTTCGGTCCGTCCGTCACTTCAACGTGGACTGTCGCTTTTCCGCTGCCGGGTCTATACGCGTAATTTGCGATATTGACGAATATCTCCTCCGCCGCGACGGATATCTGCATCTGCGTTTTAGGCGCGCAGCCGGCTTTTTCCAGATGCTGTTCTATGAATGAAAGCACCTGCGGCAGATTTTCGTTTTCCGCGTCAACTTCAATTTCGTTTCTCAGAAACAGCAGAGTATCAACTTTATCAAGCAGCTCTATGAGCTCGCTCTTCCACAGATCGAGCTCTTTTCTGCCGTCCTCGCTTTCAGATACGCGGCGGCGTATGGAGCGGCGGATCAGACGCGTGTAGCCGACTATGCGGGCTTTGTTTTCCACGTCGTCAAGCGTTTTTTCGTTATCCGTGCCGATATACGCCGATAAGAATTTGCGCCAGAACGTTTTCGCCGTTTGCAGATCGAACCCCTGGAAGCGTTTTACCGTCTCGTGATCGTATTCGGAAAAGCCTATGAACGCGTTGTAAATGCTGGCGAGCTCGAATATCGGATGGCCGACGGCTAGCGTGTCCATATCGATAAGCAGCACCTCGTCGTCCTGCAGTTCAAGATTTTTAGTGTGATAATCGCCGTGTATCATGTGGTCGTCCTGAGGGACGGCTTTTACGAGCGAAACGAGCTTTTTCCCGTATCCTTCCGGAAGATATTCAGAAACGAATTCAGCCCAGCCGATAGCGGTCTGTCTCATATCCGGCAGCTTTCCTTTGGGAACCAGCGTGCCGTGTATTTTTTTGAGCATATCCGTATATTCTTTTACGCACCAGTCGATTTTCTCAGGCGAAGCGGACAAAATCTTTGAAAAAGATTTGGCGTTTAAAAGCTCAAAGACGGAGCCGTAGCTTTCGCCGACTTTCACTACGTCGTACGAGATAGCGGTCGGGATGCCCAAAACCAAAGCTATGCGCGCGACCTCACGTTCGTGCTGTATGTCCGCCAACGCGTCCGCGTTGTTGTAGACCTTTACGACGTTGTCCCGGTCTATGCGGTATATCGTGCCGTTTGCACCGCGGCCTATCTCCTCACACCCCTCAACGGACACTACGCGGTAGGCTTTTTCCACCGTCATCATCTCCGTAAATCCGGTCATCTCCAGAATTTCGTACACGTCGCTGTTTACGTTGATTATTTTAAGATCCGCGTTCGTTTTTTTCAGATGAAGCAATACGCGAAGACCCGCGCTGGATATGTATTCAAGTCCCTCCGCGTCAACGACGACAGGCAGCGAAGCGTTCTGCTCCGCGTATTTCATTATCTCGCTCTCCGCCTCGCGCGCGTTGTTTGAATCTATTCTTCCCGAAAGTGATATTTTAAGCTCGTTTTCCGATGCGGTAACGTTGACTTCTTTCATTGTTCTCCTCCGTAAACTTGCCCGCCGAAAACCGGGCACAATGATGGTTTACCAGTAAATCTGATTTATTGTATCATAAAAAAATAAATATTTCAAGTACGAAAAGATATTTTTTTATCTGTAAGTGCTTATTTAATAAAAATAAACCGCCTGCGTTTTTCGGCGCGGCGTGATAAGGAAGTATTATGTATAAACTTTGCCGCGCCGAAAATGAAGACGCCCGCAAGCGGGCTAATGAAGAAATGAAGACGCTTCGCTAATGAAGAAATTCGAATTCAACGGTTTTCTTCAAGCGGGCG
>JAEEGW010000066.1 GCA_016280525.1 Clostridiales bacterium | reverse complement strand
TTAAGACGGACGACCAATGGTCGCCCCTACAAGCGGGTCGTCGCGGCGCCGACCTCTACCGCCTGAATTCTTAATTCTGAATTCTTAATTCGGAAGCGGTGCTCCCTCCCCTTGTGTTATTCGTTTTCGTATTTATCTTTATACGCTTCCGCGAGAGTATAAAACAGCGCTTCCGCCCTGCCGCCCACGGGCTTGCCGTCTATTTCGGAAACTCTGCGGAACATAGCCGACGCCGAGCCGACTATGACCTCATCAGCGTTTTTCATTTCGTCCACCGTAAACGTGCGTAATTCGTGCGGCAGACCCAGCTCTTCGCAGATTTTTAACACGTATTTGCGCGTGACGGACGGGAGTATGTATTTTGTAAGCGGCGGGATGATGACTTTGCCGCCGGATATGATCAAAATTGAAGAATGCGAGCCTTCCGTGACGGTCTCGCCTCTGTGCAGCGCCGCTTCGTAGCAACCGGCTTTTGACGCTTTCTGTGCCGCCATGACGTTCGGTAAAAGGTTCAGCGTTTTTACGTTGCACATCTCAAACCTTATATCCGGCTCGGTTATCATTTTTACGTATCCGGACATATCAACGCGTTTCAGCGGCTTTGCGTACGCAAACAGATTCGGCTTTATTTCCTCGTTATACTTATGGTCGCGCAGAGCCGTGCCGCGTGACGCCTGAAAATATATCAGCGCGTCGCCCTCCGGCTTTGTCAGCCGAACGAGCTCGTCAAATATGCTTACAAGCTCCTCTTTGCTCCATACCGGATCTATATTTATCATTTTGCAGCTGTTCACGAAGCGCTCGTAGTGGCTGTCCATCGCAAAATATCTGCCGCATACGTACGTCGTGACGTCGTATATACCGTCGCCGAAATACATTGCGCGGTCTAAAACCGGCGCTTTCAGCTCGTCAAGCGGCGCGTACTCACCGTTATAATAACCGTAATTCATCGTCATTACCTTCTTCCGTTATTGTCAAGCATATCTTTTTTTACCTGCCAGAGCTTTTCGGACAGGTCCACGTAATACTCGTGCGGATTTTCAAATCTCGTCACCTCGTCCCAGAGCGTTTCCATCTGCTCTGCGCAGTATTTTTTGATCTCTTCTATATCCGGCAGCTCGTACACGAGCTCGCCGTCTTTGAATATCTGCTTCATCAGCTTCACGGCTTTGAAATCGCTTAACGTCTTGCGCTTCCAGGTATAGTCCGGGTCGAATATTTCAAGCGGTTTGTTGTCGTCTATCACCTCGTCGTAAACGCAGATCTGATCCGCCAGCGCCTTGCCGGTCTTCCTGTCAAACAGACGGTAGACCGTTTTGAAATGCGGATTCGTTATTTTTGAGGTGTTTTCGCTTATCTTGATTTTCGGTATGATCTTTCCGTGTTCGTCTTCAACAGCCGCCAGTTTATAAACGCCGTCGAAAACCGGCTCGCTTTTGCTCGTTATAAGCCGCTCTCCTACGCCGAAAGCGTCTATGCACGCGCCCTGATTCAAAATATCGCGGATCGTGAACTCGTCAAGCGAGTTTGAGGCGACTATTTTGCAGTGAGGATAACCGGCTTTGTCAAGCATTTCTCTTGAGCGGCGGGAAAGATACGCGATATCGCCCGAATCTATGCGGATACCGAGCTTCACGTCGCGCCTGTCGGGACCGAAATTGTTATCAAACGCTTTTATCGCGTCCGGCACGCCGTCTTTTAACACGTTGTACGTGTCGACTAACAGCGTCGCCGCCTTCGGATATATTTTGCAGTACGTGTCGAACGCCTCGTATTCGGAGTCGAACATCTGCACCCACGAATGCGCCATGGTTCCGCCGGCGGGAACGCCGTATTCTTTATCGGACAGCGCGCACGCCGTGCCCGCGGCTCCGGCTATATACGCGGCTCTCGCGCCGAGCACCGCGCCGTCCGCGCCCTGCGCGCGTCTGGAGCCGAATTCGGACACCGCTCTTCCCTTCGCCGCCCTTACTATGCGGCTCGATTTTGTGGCTATGAGCGACTGGTGGTTGAGCGAAAGCAAAATAAACGTCTCAACGAGCTGAGCCTCCGGCGCTTTTGCGCGCACCGTCAGAACAGGCTCGTGCGGGAATACCGGCGTTCCCTCGGGGATAGCCCAGATATCGCCGGTAAAACGAAAGTCCTTTAAATATGATAAGAATTCTTCTGAAAATACGCCTTTTCCGCGCAGAAACTCAATATCGTCTTCCGAAAAATGAAGGTTCTGCACGTATTCTATCACCTGCTGCAGGCCCGCGGTAACGGCGTAGCCGCCGTTATCCGGGATGTGACGGAAAAACACGTCAAAATAGCATATCTGATCCTTTTTGCCGGATAACAGATAGCCGTTGCCCATCGTCAGCTCGTAAAAATCGCATAGCAGAGTATAATTTTTCTCAGTCATTTTTTTGCTCCTCTTCCCGTTATCTCTATCTGTAAAGACTGCATAACGTCAAGCGCTTTTTCGTTCAGTTCCGGATCTGCGCACGACGTGCATCTTGCGTCGACTATTATATGCGCGTATGGCGCCGCCGTCTTTGCTATAACGGCGTTTGAGAGCACGCAGATATTTGAAACGAGCCCGCACAGCTCTATCGTCTCATATTTGCCGTCAAGTATGTACTCGCCTAACGCCTCGCAGCCGAACGTGCCTTTTTCAAATATCGCGGAGGCGAATTTTGATATCCTTGCCACGTTTCCGTAGAGCTTATGCCCCTTCGTTCCCTTTATGCAGTGCGGAACGGGCAGATATTTGCCCTCCTCCGTATCAAGATAATTCGA
>JAEEGW010000065.1 GCA_016280525.1 Clostridiales bacterium | reverse complement strand
TAACGTTTGTATGTGCGAAGGGGGATCTGAAGGTATTCCGCGCAGGCGGTCTGTGTCAGTCCTTTTTCTTTTCGCAGCTGTTTCAGCGTCATTTTTATCACCTCGGCAGCATTATACCATAATGGCACTGATTTGTCAAGCATAAAAGTGCCAAAATGGCACTAATATGTAAAAAATTACGGTGTTATATTGGCACTTTTGCAATTAAGAATGAAGAATTCAGAATTAAGAGGGCAGACCTGAGTTACTTAGTGCCTCGGCATATAATTCGCAACAGTTTTTGACTCTTGGGGGTTCCCTCCCTTTTTATCCACCCCCAAACCCCCGCCATCCCCCGAAATACTTCGGGGCTTTTTCAACGGGGGTTTTGCGGCGGGAGCAAGCCCCCGCCCTACAACGGGAGGGGAGACCCCTCCCCTACAAAATTCTTAATTTCTCTTATCGCTCTTTCCGCGTAATATTCGTATCTTTTTATTTTTCCGCCTCTGATTTTTTCCGTTATCGGAGCGATTATGCCGAAGTTGGCGTTCATCGGTTGGAAATCCTTTGAGTCGGATGTCGATATATACTTCGCCATGGCTCCGAGCATCGTAGTGTCCGGCAGGATGAACGGGTCAAACCCGAGCGCGCGCCTTGCGGCGTTGACGCCGGCGATAAAGCCGGAGCCTGTGGATTCCACGTAGCCTTCAACGCCCGTCATCTGGCCGGCGAAGTACAGACCGGGTCTGTTTATCATCCCGTAGTCCGCGCCGAGCAGTCCGGGCGACTGCAGATACGTGTTTCTGTGCATGACGCCAAAGCGGTAAAACTCGGCGTTTTCCAGACCCGGTATCAGACCGAACACGCGGCGCTGCTCCGGGAAGGTGAGATTCGTCTGGAATCCCACTATGTTGAACATTGTTTTTTCGTTGTTTTCCGCGCGGAGCTGGACTACCGCGTAAGGCTCCTTGCCGGTTTTCGGGTCGGTTATGCCCACGGGCTTCATCGGACCGAAGCGCAGCGTGTCCTCGCCGCGTTTCGCCATGACCTCAACGGGCATACAGCCCTCAAACACTTTCGGGTCTTTTTCAAATCCGTGCAGGTCGGCTCTTTCCGCAGCTGTTAAAGCGTTGTAAAACGCAAGATACTGCTCCTTATCCATAGGGCAGTTTATGTACGCCGCTTCTCCCTTGTCGTATCTTGACTGGTAAAAGCATTTTTCCATATCGATGCTTTCGGCCGATACTATCGGCGCCGCCGCGTCAAAGAAATGCAGCTGTTTCGCGCCGGTGACCTCCGCAATCTCCGCGGACAAAGCGTCCGACGTCAGCGGCCCGGTGGCTATGACGGTTATGCCGTCCGGTATTTTTGTTACCTCGCCGCTTTTTATTTCAATATTCGGGTCGTTTTTTATCCTGTCCGTTACGTATTCGGAAAAAATATTCCTGTCGACAGCAAGCGCGCCGCCCGCCTCGACCCTGCTTTTGTCCGCCGCCTCCATTATAAGCGAGCCGACGATGCGCAGCTCTTCTTTTAAAAGTCCCACCGCGTTTGTCACGCGTGCCGCACGCAGAGAGTTTGAGCAGACGAGCTCCGCGAAAAGCGGGGATTTGTGCGCCGGCGTGTATTTTTCCGGCTTCATTTCATAAAGCGTAACTTCCGCGCCGAGCTTTGATGCCTGATAAGCCGCCTCGCATCCCGCGAGACCGGCGCCCACTACGTTTATACGGCTCATTTCGCAAAGCGGCGCGTTATGCGTTCCGCCGCCTCCGCGGTATTTTCATGCGTATTGAACGAAGTCAGACGGAAAAATCCTTTTCCGCATTCACCGAAGCCCTCGCCGGGCGTGCCGACGACCTGACATTCATTGAGCAGCAGATCGAAAAACTCCCACGAGCCCATATTGTCCGGGCATTTGAGCCATATATACGGCGAATTTACGCCGCCGGTGTAGTAAATGCCGAGGCCGTCAAGGCATTTTCCGATTGTTTGCGCGTTCTTTTTATAATAAGCTAAATTTTCCGCCGCCTGCGCCTGACCTTCTTTTGAGAACACCGCCGCCGCGCCGCGCTGGATTATGTACGGCGCGCCGTTGTATCTCGTTGACTGGCGCCTTAACCACATGTCGGAAAGCTTTTTGCCGTTTATTACAAGCTCGTCGGGCAAAACGCAGTATCCGCAGCGCACGCCGGTAAACCCCGCGTTTTTTGAAAAACTGCAGAATTCTATACTGCAATCCCTGCCGCCGTCTATTTCAAATATCGATCTTGAAAGCGCCGGATCGGTGACGAAAGCCTCGTACGCCGCGTCGTAAAGAATAAGCGCGTTATGCTCTTTTGCGTATTTTACCCATTCTTTGAGCGCTTCTTTGGTATAAGCCGCGCCCGTCGGGTTGTTGGGCGAGCAGATGTATATAAGATCGGCAGAAACCGCCTCGTCCGGCATGGGAAGAAATCCGTTTTTCTCGTCCGCTCTGGCGTACAAGACTTTTCTGCCGCACATGACGTTTGTATCAACGTAAACGGGATAGACCGGATCCGGCACCAAAACCGTATTGTCACGGTCGAACAGATCGAGAATGTTTCCTATATCGCTTTTCGCGCCGTCCGATACGAATATCTCGTGCGCGGCGACACTAACGCCTCTTTCTGCGTAATAGTCCGCTATCGCCTCGCGCAGAAAATCAAACCCCTCGTACGGGCCGTAGCCTTTGAATCCGGCGACGGTGAGCTGCTCGTCGCACGCCGCTTTCATGGCTTCTACGCACGCGGCGGGAAGAGGGCGCGTAACGTCGCCTATGCCGAGCTTGATTATCTTTTTATCCGGATGCGTTTTCGCGTACTCCGCGGTCTTTACCGCAACGGTATGGAAAAGATAACTGTCTTTTAAATCGTCGTAATACTTGTTTAATTTCATTCTGTGTCTCCGAAATACACGCCCTCCGACACGGTGACGGCTTCACCGGTCATAAAGACTTTTTCTTCCGTATATTCAATGACGAGCTCGCCGCCTAAAAGACTTACCGTTACAGGAACGCCGGCTTTGAAATATCCGAGCCTTACCGCGGCGGCTACCGCGGCGCATGCGCCCGTGCCGCAGGCGAGCGTCTCACCCGAGCCGCGCTCCCATACGCGCATACGCAGCACGTTTTCGCCCGTCTTTTTCACAAATTCCGTGTTTATTCCCTCCGGGAACAGCGGATCGTGCTCAAACAGCGGGCCTATTTTTGTAAGATCAAGTGAATCCGGGTCGTCGCAGAATACGACGCAGTGCGGGGAACCGGTCGAAACGAGGCTGACCTCGTATTCGCCGTCCGCGACTTTTACCTTTTTGCCTATACATTCCCCGTCGTAGTTTGCCGGAATTTTTGCGCAGTCGAATATCGCCGCGCCCATGTCAACGCGCGCACCTGCGGCTTTGCCGTTTTTGACGGACATTTTAAGATGCTTTATGCCGGAGAGCGTTTCCACGTCTATATTTTCTTTTTTCGCAATTCCGTAGTCGTACAAGAATTTGCCTACGCAGCGTATGCCGTTGCCGCACATTTTTCCCTCGCTGCCGTCTGCGTTATACATACGCATGAAAGCGTCCGCGTGCTCCGACGGGCATATAAGTATGAGACCGTCGCTGCCGACGCCTTTGTGGCGGTCCGAAATTTTTACGGCAAGCTCCGGTATGTTGTCCGGCAGCGGTCCGTTTATGCAGTCCACGTAAACGTAGTCGTTTCCGCAGCCGTGCATTTTTGTATATTTAACCATTTTTTCTGCTCTCCGGTCCGCATTCCATAAGGAGCGTGCGCATATCGTAATATCCCGCGGGCTTGCCGATAAGGTAACTGCAGGCGCGCAGAGCGCCGTGCGCGAACAGCTCGCGTCCTTCCGCAACGTGCTTGATGCTCAAGCGCTCGCCGTTGCCGAAGAAAATGACCTCGTGCTCGCCTATATCCGTGCCGCCTCTGACGCTGTGAATGCCTATCTCGTCTTCCGGGCGCTTTTCGGAACGCTGCGTTCTGTCGTAAGTATGCGTGCGCTCGCCTATTATCTCTTCAATGGAAGACGCTATCATCAGCGCGGTGCCGGACGGCGCGTCCAGCTTCGTTCTGTGGTGCGTTTCTATTATTTCTATATCAAAACCGTCAAGCACGCTTGCCGCGCCCGCCGCAAGACGGCAGAGCACGTTTACGGCGATGGACATATTGCCGGATTTGAATACGGGTATCTTCTCCGACGCCGCTTTTATTTCTTCAAGCTCCTCTTCGGTATGCCCCGTAGTGCCCAGAACCACGGGAAGATTGTTTTTTATTGCATATTTTAACACTTCCGACGTGTATAAATGTGACGAAAAGTCAAGTATGATATCGCATTTTTCAAGTACGAAAGAAATATCGTTATATATACCGTCGGATATTACCGAGTCAACGCGTGCGACCACCGTATGTTCAGCGCCGCACGCAGCAATTACCGCGCGCCCCATCCTGCCGTTTGCGCCTACCAGAAGTATACGTATCATTTTATTCTTCCTCCGTACTGGTCAAGAACTTTCTTAAGTTTCTCGTTTTCTTTGTCCGTCATCGTGCAAAGCGGCAGTCTCAGCTCGTCCTCACATATTCCGAGCATGGACATTGCGACCTTTACGGGTATCGGATTTACGGTCATGAACAGTGCGTTTATCAGATCAAGATATTCAAGCTGAAGCTCCGCGCCGGTCCTGAAATCGCCGTTTAAGCACGCGTGCGCCATTTCAACGGTTTTAGCGGGCGCTATGTTTGATAAAACGGAAATCACGCCCTTGCCGCCGAGACTCATTATCGGAACGATCTGGTCGTCGTTGCCGGAATATATATCTATCAGATCGCCCACGGCGTGAAAGAGCTTTACGATAAACGAAATATCTCCGCAGGCTTCTTTTGTCGCCACTATGTTCGGATGCTGGGCAAGCTCTTTGTAAGCGTCGATGCCTATTGCGCATCCGGTGCGCGACGGAACGTTATAAAGTATCACGGGCTTTGATACGTTGTCCGCGATTTTTGAAAAGTATTTGACAAGACCGAGCTGCGACGCCTTGTTGTAGTAAGGCGTGACGTGAAGCAGCGCGTCCGCGCCCACCTCGCACGCGTGCTGAGAAAGGTCCACCGCGTACGCGTAGTCGTTTGAACCCGTACCGGCTATGACCGGAACTCTTTTTGCAACGCGCTCTACCGTGAATTTTATAACGTCTCTGTGCTCCTCGTCCGTCAAGGTCGACGCCTCGCCCGTCGTACCGCAGACGACTATCGCGTCTATACCGGCTGCTATCTGGCTGTCAATAAGTTTTCCGAGAGCCTCGTAATCGACCAGGTCGTTTTTAAACGGCGTTACGATAGCGGTACCGGCTCCGGTAAATACAGGATTTTCCTTTTTCATTTGATACCCCGCCTCAAAAAAATTTGTATAATACATATTATACATAAAAAATTTTAATAAAACAAGCGCCTATAATTTATTATAATTGACAATTATTCTCTATTATGTGAACAAACGGTTTCACCGGCGCTCTCAAAACAAAAAACTTGACAAATCGAAAAATATGTGATATAATGCCCAAAATGCCACGATGGAAATAAAGGCGTTGTAAAACCGCAGCCAGAGAGACGCGTCAAGGCTGGAAGCGCGTTGTGCGGCAAACGCCCCGTCATTCCGGAGCAGCGGCGCAGAAAGGAAACGATTAAGCGCCGACGTCAACCGCGTTAAGGTGTAACGAGGCGCGCTTTTTTGCGCGTAAAATCAGGTGGTACCACGGCAATTCCCGTCCTGAACAGGGCGGGATTTTTGATTTTAAAGAAAGGAAGAAAACGATGAAAGAGCTTGCAAAGAATTTCGATCCGCAGTCGGTGGAAAAGCGGATCTACGCAAACTGGCGCGAAAAGGGATATTTCAAGCCGTCCGACGACAGGGAAAAGGAGACGTTCACGATTGTGATACCGCCCCCCAACGTTACCGGTCAGCTCCACATGGGTCACGCGCTTGACGAGACTCTGCAGGACATACTGATAAGGTATAAGAGAATGAAAGGCTACGCGGCGCTGTGGGTACCCGGCACGGACCACGCGGGCATAGCGACGCAAATAAAGGTTGAAGAAGCTCTCCGCGTAAACGAAGGTCTTACAAGATACGACCTCGGGCGCGACAAGTTTTTGGAGCGCGTCTGGGCGTGGAAAAACAAATACGGCTCGCGCATCATACAGCAGCTTGAAACGCTCGGCTCGTCCTGCGACTGGGACAGACTGCGCTTCACGATGGACGACGGACTTTCCCGCGCCGTTCGCGAGGTGTTCAACAACCTCTATGAAAAAGGACTTATCTACAGAGGCTACAGAATTATAAACTGGTGCCCGAAATGTACGACGGCATTATCCGACGCCGAGGTCGAATACGCAGAGGAAGCCGGCCATTTCTGGCATATAAGATACCCGGTAAAGGACAGCGACGAGTACGTGACAGTCGCCACGACGAGACCGGAGACGATGCTCGGCGATACGGCAGTCGCCGTGAACCCCGCGGACGAAAGATACACGCATCTTGTGGGCAAAACTCTCATCCTGCCGCTCGTAGGCCGTGAGATACCGGTCATAGCCGACGACTACGTAGATCTTGAATTCGGTACTGGCTGCGTGAAGATCACGCCGGCGCACGACCCGAACGACTTTATGGTCGGCCAGCGCCACGATCTGCCCGTCATCCGCGTGATGGACGACAACGCGAAGATAAACGCCGAAGGCGGCAGATACGAAGGCATGGACAGATACGAGGCGAGAGCCGCGATCTTGAAAGACCTTGAAGCGGGCGGATATCTCGTTAAGACGGAAGAGCACGTCCACAACGTGGGCAAATGCTACCGCTGCGGCACGACGGTAGAGCCGCTTACATCGGACCAGTGGTTTGTCAAAATGGGCCCGATGATACAGCCGGCGATCGACGCCGTAAAGGACGGAAGCATCAAATTCGTGCCCGAACGCTTTACCAAAACGTATATAAACTGGATGGAAAATCTGCACGACTGGTGCATCAGCCGTCAGCTCTGGTGGGGTCACAGGATCCCGGCGTTCTACTGCGATGCGTGCGGCGAAATGACCGTTTCGCGCGAGGATATAACGGTCTGTCCGAAATGCGGTGCGCCCGTAAGACAGGATGAAGACGTGCTGGATACGTGGTTTTCTTCGGCTCTGTGGCCGTTCTCGACGCTCGGCTGGCCGGATAGCACGGACGATCTCAAACGCTTCTTCCCGACGGACGTGCTCGTGACCGGTTACGATATAATATCTTTCTGGGTCTCACGTATGATATTCTCGTCGCTTGAGCAGACCGGCAAGGCGCCGTTCTCAACGGTGTTCATACACGGTCTCGTGCGAGATTCGCAGGGCAGAAAGATGTCAAAATCGCTCGGCAACGGCATAGACCCGATAGAGATAATAGACAAATACGGCGCGGACGCTCTGCGTTTCGCACTTGCCACCGGCAACTCACCCGGAAACGATATGCGTTTCTCGGATGAGAAGATAGAGGCGGCGAGAAACTTCACGAACAAGATCTGGAACGCGGCGAGATTCGTTCTGATGAATCTGACTGTCGAAGACTGCGCTCTGCCGGATGCTGACAAACTGCACGTTGAGGATAAATGGATACTGTCCGTTTACAACCGCACCGTGTCCGAGGTCAGCGCGAATATAGACAAATTCGAGGTCGGCGTGGCACTTTCCAAGCTGTACGATTTCGTATGGGATATATTCTGCGACTGGTATATCGAGCTCATCAAACCGAGACTGCTTTCGGATAACAAGGAAGACAGTGAAAACGCCCAGCGCGTGATACTTTACGTGCTGACCGGAACGCTGCAAATGCTTCATCCGTATATGCCGTTCGTCACGGAGGAACTGTATCAGGCGCTCCCGCATGAAGCGGAAAGCATAATGATATCCGCGTATCCGGAATACGATGAAAAGCTCGTTTTCAAAGATGACGAGGCTCATATGGCGGCTGTTATAGAGGCGATACGCGCCATAAGAAACAGACGCGCGGAAATGAACGTCGCCCCGTCAAAGAAAGCGACCGTTCACATCGTTACGGAAAATAAGGACGCTTTCAACGATCAGACGTCCGTGTTCTTCAAGAAATTGGCGTCGGCGTCAGACGTTGCTCTGTGCGATAAGTACGAGGAAGAAGGCGCCGTCAGCATAATCACCCCGGCAGCTAAGATATATATCCCGCTCGGCGAGCTCGTTGATATGGAAGCGGAGAAGAACCGCCTTGAAAAGGAAGCGGAGAAAATGCGCGGCGAAATAGAGCGCATTGAAAAGAAGCTCGGCAACGAGGGCTTCGTCTCCAAAGCT
>JAEEGW010000011.1 GCA_016280525.1 Clostridiales bacterium | reverse complement strand
TTTTTCAAGCATTTCCGCGGCTGTTGCCACCGCGTTCTTCGTAACGTCAACGCCGCCGATAATTCGTGCAAGCTCTTTTATTCTTTCTTCTTTATTCAGAGTCTTGCAGAACGTCTGCGTTCTTCCGTCAACGTCCGTTTTATATATGAGAATATGCTGATCCGCGTTGGAGGCGACCTGCGCCGAATGCGTCACGGCTATGACCTGACAGCCTTTTGCCGTCATGTGCAGTCTGTTGCCTATACGCTCCGACGTAGCACCCGATATACCCGTATCTACCTCGTCGTATATCACCGTGTCAATTTCGTCTTTGCCGGCAAATACGCTTTTTATCGCAAGCATTATCCTTGACAGTTCGCCGCCGGAAGCTGTCTTGTCAAGCGGTTTCAGCTCCTCGCCGGTATTCGCCGCGACGAGGAACGTAACGTTGTCCGCTCCGTCTGACGAGAGTTGTTTTTTTAGCTCAACGGCTATCTCAAATCTGACTTTTTTCAGGTCAAGATATTTCAGCTCGGAAAGCACCGCTCCGGAAAGCTTCTTTGACGCGTCTTTTCTTGATTTTGTCAAAGCCGCCGCTTTTTCAAGCGCTTCCGCCTTTGCTTTCTTTATGATCTCGGACAGCTCAGCAATTCTCGCGTCGGCTTTTTTGATTCCGTCGAGTTTTGCTTTAAGCTCTTCGCAGTAAGCATTTATCTCTTTTATATCCGAGCCGTATTTGCGTTTCAGCCGGCTTATGAGCGAAAGCCGCGTTTCTATGTTGTCAAGCGCTTCCGCCGGGTCTTCACCTATATCGGACAGCAGATTTTTCGTCTCCTCCGCAATGTCGTCTATCTCGTATTTGAAACTTGTGAGCTTGTTTATGTTCTCGGTTATCTTGTCGCTCTGCTCCGTTTCGTTCAGCGCTTCAAGCGCTTTTATCGCCGCGTCTATGCGTTCCGACGCGGACGGCGCTTTTTCGCTGTGATAGAGATTTCTGTAAACGGATTTAACGTATTTTGCCGTCTGTTCGATATTCTTAATCCTTGTCCTTGCTGCTAAAAGCTCGTCCTCTTCGTTGTCTTTGAGCTTCGCGGATTCTATCTCTTTTATCTGCCTGTCGAGGTCCTCGACAAGTCTTGCTTTTTCGCGCTCGTCGATTATAAGCTCTCTCTGCTCGTTTACGGCGTCGTTTAACGCGTTGAAGCACTTTTCGTATTCTTCTTTGATCGCCGCGTTTTCCGCGTAGCTGTCAAGATACCGTATATGCGAATCCTCGTCAAGCAAAATAAGCGACGAGTTCTGCCCGTGTATGCTTACGAGCCCCTGCATTATCTGCCGCAGCGTATACGTCGGCACAGAGCGGCCGTTGCATTTAATTATGTTTCTTCCGCTTGCGCTGATCTCGCGGTATACTTCAAGCTCGCCGTCGCAGTCTATTCCCGCGTCGTTTATCTGCTTTATCTTTTTGTCGGATAACGCCGTGAATATGGCTTGTACGCTTGCGGAATTCTCGCCCGAGCGGATCAGTTCCCTGTTTGATTTATCGCCTAAAAGCAGATTTACGGAGTCGATTATTATCGATTTGCCCGCGCCCGTTTCGCCCGAGAGAACGGTAAAACCGCGGTCGAAATCTATATCGACCGTCTTTATCGTCGCCACGTTTTCGATATGAAGTGAAACGAGCATATGCTCCTCCGTTTAAGCCTTTAATATTTTGTCAAGTTTTTCCTTTACTTCTGACGCGCCCTGCGCGTCGTAGCACGCTATGAAAATAGTATCGTCTCCCGCTATGGAGCCCGCTATCTCGCCCCAGCCGAGGCGGTCTATCGCCGCGCACGCAGCGTTTGCCATACCGGAATACGTTTTTACAATAAGCAGATTTGACGCGACCGTGCGGCTCACCGTAGCCTCTATAAGTATCTTTGCGTATTTGTTTTCCGGCTGATCGGACACGCTGTCCTTTACCGTGTATTTATACGCGCCGTTCTTGTCGGACGATTTTGTCAGGCGCAGTTCTCTTATGTCGCGCGACACCGTCGCCTGCGTTGCGTCAAAGCCTTCGTCTTTAAGATATTTCGTAAGCTCTTCCTGCGTAGTTATGCGCTTAGTCTCGATTATGTCGAGAATTTTTGCCTGTCTTATCCTTTTGATTTTGTTTCCGTTGCCTGTCATTTATTTAAATCCCTTTCAAATCTTCATTTTTCTTACCAGCGTCCTGGCAAAGGGTTCATTGTCAAATTTTATTAAGCTGACGTATTTATCGCTGCGTGATATTTTTATAATTTCGTCAAGTTCAAGCGGAAGCTCCGGCCCGCCGTCAACGGATACGTTTACTTCCTTGTCCGCGGACGACACGTTTTTTAAAGTGAACACCGCGTCTTTGCCGTAAATACAGCTTCTTGCCGTTCCGGTGTGCGGGCAAACCGGCGTTACCGCTATACATTCAAGCGTCGGGTCTATGACCGGACCGCCGGCGGATACGTTGTAGCCGCTGCTGCCGGTGGGGGTTGAAAAGATCAGCGCCGTGCTGTTGTAGTCGCTCGACGGCTCGCCGTCCGCTTCTACGGACACGGATATCATTTTTGACGCGCGCTTGCCGGATATTACAAAGTCGTTCAGAGCCGTGTATTGCTGCCCTCTGTATTTAAGCAAAAGCATCATACGCTTTTCAATATGCGTGTTTTTATCAAGCGAAGCAAGCTTATCAAGCTCGTCAAGCTCGACCGAAGCAAGATAACCGATCTTTCCGAGATTTACGCCCGCGACAGGTATGCCGTACACGGCCGCTTTTTTGGCTATGTCAAGCACCGTTCCGTCTCCGCCTAAGACGACGGCGCAGTCGAAACCGGATAGATCTTCGCTTTTGCATTCGGCGTTCAAGACCTTTGTTTCAGCGCCGCTTTTGTCAAGCAGATCCGTGATTTTTTTCGTGATCTTAAGCTCCGGATCTTTATATATATTGGGGATAACTGCGATCTTTTTCATTATTCCCTCCGTTTCATTTGATAAAATATGCGATGAATTCCGTGTTTCCGTCGCCGCCTTTGATGACGGACGTATCCATATCAACAAATCTGAATCCGCATTGTTCCGCGCTTG
>JAEEGW010000064.1 GCA_016280525.1 Clostridiales bacterium | reverse complement strand
TTTTACCTACGTTTTATGTTTTATTCAATTCCGGGATATTTCTCTTTTATAAACTCCCAGATCAGATCCGCCGCTTCTTCCGCGCCGAAATTGTTATGATACGCTTCGGCGGCTTTTCTGTACGGTTCAAGCTTTGACTCGTCCTGCGCGAATCCGCAGATGAGATCCGCCGTTTTCTTAGGCGAAAACTCTTTTATAGCGCAGCCAACCGTATTTATATAATGGTCCGCGATATTGCGCTCTATCATATTTGCAAAATGCGTTACGATAGACAGATTACCGAAAAACGTGGATTCCGCAAGTATATTGCCGCTTTTACCGCAGAAAACGTCAGACGCCGCCTGGAGCTGAAGCATATTGTCCGCAAATCCGAGCGGTAGATATGTGATCTCATCAGTGCTTTTAAGCGCTTTCAGTTTCTCATAGAGCTTCGTGTTCGTACCGCAGACGGTTATAACTGTAAGCGGTACGTGTCTTTTAAGCAGAAGCTTTGTTATCTTTGCCATTTTGCCGATCCCGTAGCCGCCTTCCGCGAACAGAACGGTAAAATTATTCTCCGGTAACCCTAGCGTTCTTCGCATCTCTTTTTTGTCTTTACTTATCTCAAACGCTTCGTTTCTTATCAGGAAAGGTACCAGTTTTATATTATTTATATTATACCTTTTTTCACGTAAAGCTTTGTAGTAGCCGTACGGCATACTTATCATGCTGAGATCGCAGCGGTATTCAAACAGCTTGTTTAACCGCGCGTCCGGGCAATACATTATAGTATAAGGCTTATTTTCCTTCTGCTTTTCCGCGTAGTAATTTGACGCCCAGTGAGTGCTGAAAACGACGTCCGGTCCAAGCTCTTTCATATGCTGTATACTTCTTTTGCACGCTATGGGCGACAAAAGACGCATACATCCGAAAGTTGAAAGCTTTACGCCGAATAAATGGTTTGCAAAAGAGCCGAGATATCCTATCGGCGGAATTCTGTTATATAGACGAACATGATCCGAAAACTTTTTTTCGTACTTGATCATGTATTTATCGTTAGTTTCGGTAAAGAATTTTGATGAAATTACCTCAACCTTATCCCCGTATTTGCGCCGGAACGTATCGTCAATGGATCTCATTGGCATTATATGACCGTAACCGGCTTCAACGTACGGGAACAAAACTCTGATCTTTTTCAACTATCCATCCCCTCCGGCGGCAATTATATCATAAAAAACAAAATAAGTCAAGCGTTTTGATGAACATAATGAAAAGGCGGCTTAAAGCCGCCCTTTCAATTTTAAATTAAATTACGCTTTTTTCTTTTTGTTTGTTACGATCACAATAACGACTACTGCGATTATAACTGCTACACCTGCGATGATACCGATTATGGCAGGAACGGGAAGACCCTTGCTGTCATCCGTGGTCTTGCCGTCGTCCGTTTTTGTCGTATCGGCAGGCTGGGTGTCGGCACCGGTCTCGCCTTCAGCGGCGGTCGTTGCTTCGCCTTCCGCAGCGGTCGTATCGTCGTTTACGGCTTCGGTCGTCACTTCTTCAGTATCAGCGCCCTTTTCGTAGATCCTTGAATACAGATCGCCGAATCCCGCGTAAGTGTAAGCTTCCTTTTCGGATCTGAAGAAGCCGATCCAGTCTATATCAAACGTATCTTCTTCCGTGAACTCTTTGCTGGAGGTTATGTCGAGACGGAATGAGTTTATCGTGCCTTCCCAGTAGTTTTCGCCCGTAAGGTCTATAGCAAGTATCTTCCAGCCGTCTTCCTCTTCATAATCGCAGTCAGACCAGCTGAAACCTATGTTGGAACCTTCCTGTGCGGCAAGAACTTCACCAGCGCAGTACCAGAGAGATGAATTACCGTCAACAAGCTCGTCAAGGTTTTTGAACTTAACGGCCCATACCGGGAACTGCTCAGCATCATACATATCCTTTACGGACGGGTTGATCTGAGACGCGTTGTCGTTTGTGAACGAAATGTGGAGTGAACCGTCGTCGTTGACGATCGAGGTAAGGCCGGCGCCCGGTTTACCTTTCTTGACTCTATCTGCATTCCACAGATAGCACGGTTCGTTAGCGGGAACCTCGGGACCGGGTTCACGCGGCTTCGCATCGGATGATACGAACGGTTCTTTTGCGTCTGTACCGGTCGGTTTTACGCCGTTTACGTCTGTGATCGTGACGGCTATTTCGTCACGGTTGCCCTGGTGCAGAACGATGCTTACGTAAGCTTCGCCGTTCTCAAAGTAATCAAATACTTTGTCGCACTTCATATCCTGATCGTTTACGAATACTTTCATCTTGCCGTCTTCACCTTTCTTGACGTCAAGAACGAGAGCTTCACCGCTGTAAATGTCTGTCTGGATGTTCATCTGTGTCTGGATGTTCGTCGGCTCGTCAATGAACGAAAGCAGGGTCATGTTGGCTCCGCTCGGTCTGCAGAGAACGAACCAGCCTTTGCCGTGGTCTGTATCGGCGGGAGTTGCTTTAGGATCGGTCCAGAGACAGAAAGCTATCCATTTGTCAGCCTGTTTATCTGTATACTTGTCGATAACAGCTGTCATTGTGAAACCGTCGGTCAGTTTAACCTTTTCCTTGAGCTGTAAACCGCCCCAGGCGTTCTTGTTCATAGCGTCAAGCTGCTCTGTCGTAGCGGAATACATCTGTACACCGGCCTCGGTGTATCTCAGGCCGGGCTCATGCGGTCTGTCATCTTCGTCCTCATATTCAGACTCATCTTTGTAAGTACCTACGGAAGCGTAAACTTCCCACTCGTTGTCGGCAGCGTTGGCGGTAAATACCATGACCGAAGCGATCATTAAAGCTGCCAAAATAATTGCGAATAATTTTTTCATTTTATCCTCCTGTAAAAAAATTCGCTTTGTATGGGTTTATTTTACAACATTTATTTTGATTTGTCAAGTATAAGTTATTTAATATATTTAAATATACGGAATAAAATTCCGTTTTTTTATTGAAAATCACCTGTTTTACCCGGTTTTCTTTGATTTGCCCGACAGTTTGATAAATATAATAAGGGCCGCCGCGTACGCGGCAGCCCCGTTTATATCTCACATTTATATAAGATATATTAAAACTTACGCTTTCTTTTTCTTGCCGAGAACTATAGCGATGATTATCGCGGCTACAACGACAACAGCGGCAACGATTATACCGATTATCGCGGGAGTGGAAAGTCGGCCCTTTGTATCGTCGGTCTTATCGGTGGTTTCGGGAGCTTTTGTCGTTTCTTCGCCTTTGGTAGCTTCTTCAGCTGTCGTGGCGTCGCCTTCGGTAGCTTCTTCTACGGTCGTTGCTTCAGCTTCGGTTGTTTCTTCAGCGGTCGTTGCTTCGGATTCGGTTGTTTCTTCAGCGGTCGTTGCTTCGGGTTCGGTTTCTTCTTTTGTTACAACGTTGCCGGTGAAGTATTCGGTCTCTGTGCTGCGGTCCGTTTCGCCCGGAAGAGCGAACAGAAGGATTATATCGTAGGAATCAACGGTCCATATTGAAGGATCGCCGTCTGCGCAGGTACGCGCGGTGGAAGTGATGGAAGATGCGTCGGGAGCAAAGTGCTGAACGTAAGCTATCGTTGCGGTGCAAAATGCTCTTGCGCGGTTCTCATCCTTCGGGTTGAAGTTGTCAAGCGTGATCTCGTCAGTTTCGTCAAGGTCTGTGTATCTGTCCG
>JAEEGW010000063.1 GCA_016280525.1 Clostridiales bacterium | reverse complement strand
GTAAGCGGAGTAAAACGAGCGCCTGCCCGTGCCGTAGCCGCGGCACGCCATTGAATCCGCGGCGACTATGCCGTTTTCAAGCGCCCACGTTGAAAGAGCCGAAAACACTCTGCCGCCGAATCTCAGTCTCTCCGGTATGCTTCTGCCGCCCTGGTTGCCTATCGCCTTCTGCTGGTTTGATATAAGCTCCGCCTGTCTTGCGTAAAGCGGTACGAAGCGCAAAACCGCCGAAACCGTAAGCGCGGCGGACGCGGAGAACGGAGAAAGCATATAAAGCAGCTTTTCGGAATCTATAAGCTCCGTAAAACAGTAGAACAAAAACATAATAGCCGCGATAAGCGACGCGGAATTGAGCCCGTAAATCACGGCTTCAAGCGTTATCGGGTCGTCGCCTATGAACAATAGCGGCGTCACGCCTTTTTTTGATATTATAGGGTTTACTGTTAACGTCAGAACAAACACCGCAAAAAACCACAGTGCGGCTTTGCCTCTGCCGCGCATCATTATGAAGAATACTATCGCCGCGGCAAGCGTCACCGCCGTGTGATACGGGTTGTTATACACGGCGGACAGCGCCGTGACCGATACGAAATACAAAAGCACCGTAAACGGATTGCATTTTTGTAACCAGATCATTCGTAACCCCCTAAACAGCTGACGTCCGGAACGTAGAGCCATTCCAGCACGTCCCCGTCGTTCAAGAAATAAGATCCCGAACCGACGGACGGCGCTTTGCCGTTCACCTTATAACCCCAGCCGGACGTAGGTCCGTATTCCGCCTCGTACAGGTCGCCTATGCCGGATATATACGGATTCAGCTTCGAGCCGTTGTTCACTACCGTAAGACCTTTCTGCCGGCAGATGCGGATCAGCACGGAATACGCCGTTTCGTTTTCTTCTATGCCTATTTTTTCCGGCGGTATCATCTCTCTGTCTGCTACGAGCGAGCAGTCGACTGAAAACGTTATATACGCCGTCGCGTCAACGGTCTCTTCCCCGCCGAAATAGTCTTTGCCGAGCTTAACGCCGGATATGCCGAGATATACCGCCACGCCCGCGGTCAAAACGATGACGATTACGTAATCTATAATTCTTTTTCTTTTGAGGATCAGCATAACAACGCAGATTATAAGACCGGCGGCGCAGACCGCGATTATGAGAATTACCGTTAATTTATTGTTTCTCGTTTTTCCCTGCTCTTTTTCCGTCTCCGGCGTTTCCGTCGTCTCTTCTTCCGCCTTCTCTTCCGACGTTATCTTTTGTGTTGCCGTTTGCTCTTCTTTTGTTTCCGTTATTTCTTCGGTTTCGGTTGCTTCTTCGGTTACCGTTGTTTCTTCAACCGTTGTTTCTTCGGTTTCTGTTACTTCTTCTGTTTCCGTTATTACTTCTGTTTCTGTCGTTTCTTCGACTTCCGTCGTTTCTTCGACTTCTGTTATTTCTTCTGTTTCCGTTATTTCTTCCGTTTCCGTTATTTCTTCGGTTTCGGGTGCCGTTGTTTCCGGTTCCGTTTCGGTCTCCGTTTCAGTCTCCGTCTCGGTCTCCGTTTCGGTCTCCTTTGTCTGCTCGCGTTGTGATATAACGTAAAACGGTTCAAGCAGGTCGTTGTTAATCAGCGCGCAGTAAGCCTGCGCGGTCGCCGTGCCGTTTGCGCCCGTGCCGTGCGTATGCTCAAAGCTGCCGTCCGGCAAAAGGTACGACAAAAGCGCGTCGTACACGGATACGCCGTTTTTTATAAATCTGCCGTCAGTCCTCGCGTCTATCCCGAGAGACGACAGCGCCATTATGACCTGCGCGCAGTTTTCGCAGTTTTCGCTGCCGAAATATTTGAAAGCGCCGGATTCCTTCTGCTGTGAGGACAGATATGAAAGCGCCTTGTCTATCGCTTCGGCAACTCTCGGCTCGTCCTTATGCGGCGCAAGCGCCTGCACCGCCATAGCCGACATGTCTATATCGGGCGTCGTTCCTATCGTCGGATAGCCGCCGGACTCGGTCACGCGGGCAAGCAGTCTGTCAATATGCTCCTGCACCGTCATACCCGTATCGTAGCCGTTGTTTGCCAGATGCAGCGAGAAAACAAGCCCAGACGTGCTTTGCGCGGCTTTTATTCTTTCTTTATCAAGACTGTCGTAAACCGAGCCTTCTATCCCGCAGGCTTTTACCGTAAGCACGTATTTCATCGCCGTTACGGTGTTTATCGGAACGTCCTTTGCCGCTATCAGCTCGCCTAATTGCGTCAGATCGAGCGTTTTGTCGTAGCGGCAAAGAGCGATCGAGAGAAAACAGCCGTTTTCGGGATCGTCGGACAGCTGCGATATGAGCTCCGGCAGTTTCTTTGTATAGTCGTAATTTTCCGCATAAGCGGACATCCTCACGGCAGAAGATAAAATGACCAGAGCCGCGAGGATACAGATAAGTTTGTTTTTCAATTTTTATGATTTTGCGCTTACGGCTTTGAAGAGAGCCGCAACGTCTTTGTTGTTCACTTCGCCGTCGCCGTTGAAATCGTATAATGCGTCGTATGCGGCTTCCGCGCTTGATACGTATCTGAACAGAGCAACAACGTCCTTGTTGTCGACGCTGCCGTCGCCGTTGACGTCGCCGGTCTCGGGTCCCGCGCTGAACAGACATACGGGCGGTATTATTACAAGCCCGTCTTTTTCCGCGCTTATGACCGCCGTTTTGGCCGGGGCGGGTATCTCTGCGCTGCCGTTCTCATCGGTTATGATATCCGTCTTTTCGCCGTTGACCGTTATGACGGCGCCTTCAAGCGGCGTTTCTATCGGCGCGTAGGTCTCCGGATCGAAGCCGGATACGTATTTGAGCGTGAGCGTAACGCTTTCGCCTTCAGCCCAGTACGCGTCAAAGAACGAATAAGCGTCGGAATAAGTCGCCGCGTCGGAATAAGCGAAAGCGTAAATAACGTCGCCCTGCTCCACCGTATCGGTCAGGCCCATGCACATGACGTTGTTTTTGTAATATCCGTACGCTCCGCCGTTTTCAACTCCCCAGAGCTTTGTTATGAACGGACCGTAGTCGCCGTTCTCCGTGGCGAAGCCGCCCTCGCATTTTTCGTTGTGCAGGGATATGAGAACGTCGTTTATGGTCCACAGTCCGTCGCCGTCCTCGTCGGATTCATCAACTTTATATACTGCCAAAGCTATGCTTTGTCCGTCGAATATATTGACGTACGCACACGGCTTGACTTCCGCCATGCATACGGGCGGCACTATGAGGAGCCCGTCCTTTTTCGCGCTTATAAGAGCGCTTGCCTCGATCATTATTTCGACTTTGCCGTCTTCGTCGGTAACGTATTCCGTATCCTCGCCGTCGACCGTTATGACAGCGCCTTCAAGCGGGGATTCTACGGGAGCGTACGTTTCCGGGTCGTAGCCGGACACGTATTTGAGCGTGAGCGTAAACGTTCCGTTGCTTTCGGCGGTATACGTATCAAAGAACGAATAAGCGTCGGAATAAGTCGCCGCGTCGGAATAAGCGAAAGCGTATATAACGTCGCCCTGCTCTACCGGGTCGGTAAGCGACCAGCACGAAGCGTTGTTTTTGTAGTATCCGTAGGAGCCGCCGTTTTCAACGCCCCAGAGCTTTGTTATAAACAGGCCGTAATCGCCGTTCTCCGTGGCGAAACCGCCTTCGCATTTTTCGTTGTGAGCGGCTATGAGCACGTCGTTTACGGTCCACGCTCCGTCGCCGTCCTCGTCGGACTCTTCAACTTTATACATCGCCAAAGCTATGCTTTCGCCGTCGTATATATTGACGTACGCATAAGCTTTTTCCGCCTCTTCCGCTTCCGCAAAGCAGAAAAGTGACGAGCCGAGCATCACGGTCACGAGAAGGACCGCTATAACTGTTTTAAACGTTTTTTTCATTTTTTGTCCCTTTCTTACATAAAAAACACAGCTTCAAGGCTGTGTAAGATACGTTTTTGTACGGCAAAAGAAGACGGTGCTCTCCCCGCCGTCAAAACAGGCCTCCCCGCCTCACGGGAAACCGTTTTAGTTTATTAAGCTCCGCCAAGCATTCCGACTGGTCACATCAAAGTGTGAGTAACGGTAATTGACGTTGCGGCACGATTTTCACGGCACTTTCCTCTGCCCGGCAAAAGCCCATCAATCTAATGATGCCCGCGATACGTATATCGCTTCGGGGGACGGAGCCTCTCGTTTTTTTTACAAAAAGAGCTTCTTTCAGGCAAGCCGAAAGAAACTCCGTTTGATTTTAGTCTTCTACTTTGATTATCTGCTTGCCGTCATAATATCCGCAAGCTCTGCAAACTCTGTGGCTCTGATGATACTCACCGCACTTGGGGCATTTG
>JAEEGW010000010.1 GCA_016280525.1 Clostridiales bacterium | reverse complement strand
TGTCAAGCCCTTTTGGAAAAAAAGTTGAAAAAAATTACCAAAAAGTATTGACAAATGCCGAAAACGGTAGTATAATAGGGTCAGAAAATAACCGAAAACGGTAAAGAACGGAGAAAATCATGGATAGCGTAAGAGAAATTAACGTAAATATAAAAAGAGAAGTAAGCGTTGCACAGACCGCGGCGGTGATCGCGCACGAATCGTTTGAAGCGGTAAAGACGTTTTTCGAGTTTCTGCTTTATATCGCTGAGTACGCGATAAGCGCGGTATACAGAGCCGTCAAGTCGGAGAAAGCCGCGTATATCATAGGTAAATATAAAAGAGTCGTTTTAGGCTTCTCGGCAGGCTTTGTCATATTCGCCGCGATCGGTATCATAGGCGGAATGGAAGCCGGTCTCATCTCGCTCGGTATAGGCGCGCCGGTCGCCGCCGGACTCATAATAGCGTTCAGACTGCTTGGAAAGAGATAAGACGTGATCTGATAAAAAGACTGCTTCGGCAGTCTTTTTTAATTTAGAATTCAGAATTAAGAATTAAGAGAACAGATCGCCGGCGCAGCCGACACCGGTTTTTATTCTTTATTCTTTATTCTTTATTCTTTACGGACGACCAATGGTCGCCCCTACGTCTGAATTCTGAATTCTTAATTCTTAATTTTCTGCCCACTCCCACTGTCAATTGAGATTTTTTGTTCGGTTTGCGGTAAAATTAACGTAAAAAATATAAAAAAAATGTAAATCTTCATAAAATTAACGCCCGCGGTATTGATTATATTTTTTTTAATGCTATAATATAAAGGTAAAAATGCCGGATTATGCTTATTTCGGTATATCAATCACGGGCTTTCCCCGTTTGGAGGTCACTCAATGAAAAAAATTATAGCCCTGCTTTTGTGTCTTGCGACCGTTGTAACGGTATTTGCGTCATGCTCCGCGCGTGATGAGGATGACAAAGGCGCAATAGTCAATATGTATCTTTTCAACGAGATACGCAATTTTGACCCGCTTTACGCGTATACCAACGAATCTTCGCTGGAGCACGACGGTGAGGACAGCAACGGCAACCCCGTTTTCATATCCAAGCTCAACGCCAATGCTGAGGCGGTGGAGCTTCTCGGCCTGCTTTACGAAGGTCTTTTCAGACTCAGCTCCGACGGCAAGGTCGAAAAGGCTCTGTGCAAGAGCTACGAATACATAAAGAAAGAAAATGCCGATAAACCGGAAAATAACGTGTATATGCTCCGCATAACTCTGCGCGACACGAGATGGAGCGACAATACGAAAGTATCCGCAAACGACTTTATATTCACGGTAAAGAGAATACTCGATCCCGGTATATCCTGTGACGCGGCAGTCATGCTTTACGACATCAAAAACGCAAAACTCGTAAAGTCGGGCGATATCTCGCGCGACAGACTGGGCATATCATCTCCGGATACGTCAACGATAGAAATAGAATTTGAAAAAGATATAAACGTTGACAGGTTCCTGGAAGTTCTTGCCAGCCCGATACTCGTGCCGCTGCGCGAAAACAAGGTCGACGCGCATGAGACGGACGACAAAGGCGAGCTTATATACGGCGCCGACGGTATGCCCGCCACCAGCAAAGACTGGGCTACCAAAGCTACGTCGCTCGTATGCTCCGGACCGTTCTTTATAAGAAAGCTTGACGATACTCTGGGCAAGGAATGGGCGCTTGAAAGAAATAAATACTATTCCGCAAAAGAAAACAGAGAAGAAGCCGTTGACAAATACGTAACTCCGTATAAGATAATAATTCACTATGATTTCTCGCTTGACGAAGTGTTAAACGCCTATAACGAAGGAACTCTGTTCTACGTAGGCGCCTTGACGTCCGAGGCGTTTGAGCAGTACAAGGATCAGCTCACGATAAACGACACGTTCTCCGTCGGCTCTTATATGTTCAACCCGGACAGCGAGCTTATGCAGAATCCCGCGGTACGCCGCGCTCTGTCGCTCGCGCTTGACAGAAACGAAATAGCAAAATTCGTCACCGCGTCTATCCCCGCGACGGGACTTATACCTATGAAGGTATACGATCTTGACAAAAAGACGTCTTACAGAGCGCAGTACGGCGACGTTATAAAGACGGAAGCCAATATAGAAGAAGCAAAATCCGTTCTTAAAGCCGCCGGCGTAAAAGGCGGAGAGATCGTCCTGCTTGCCCGTACCTCGCAGCACACCAAAAACGACGAGGTCGGCATGGCGGCGTACGCTAAGGCGCAGTGGGAAAAACTCGGTTTTACCGTTACAGTTGACGAAAAGGGACGCAACCAGTATCAGGCAAAATTCAACGAGGGCGCGTACGACGTTCTTTATACAGACTGGCAGGCGTATTCCGTCAGACCGTTCAATATGGTCGCGCCGTTCTCCATCTACTATTCCGGCACGGCTCTTGATACGGAGCATCACAACTACGATCCGAAGCCGAACCGCACCGGCTATTCCGATTCCGAATACGATAAGATAATAGAAGAAGCCGCAAGCTTTGACGAAGGCAGCCGCGAAAGAAACGACAAGGTTTACGAGGCGGAAAAGAAGCTTATGGAAGATATGCCCATAATACCGCTCGTATTCTACCGCGACTATTACATGATAAGCAAAGAGCTTTCCGGTATCAAGGATACGTACTACAACTTCAAGATACTGACCAAGATGAAGCTCAAGAATTACCACGATTATCTGCCGGCGGAAGAAACGGAAGAAGCAACAGCGGCGGAATAAAAACTACGGTAAAACAATTTAATTTAATACAAAGAGAGGGAAAAGCAATGTCCGAGAAGCTGAAAATAGGAGTTTTCGGCGGCTTCCGCGGACAGACCATGATCGACGTTCTGCTTGATCATCCCGATGCTGAACTTACAGCGGTGTGTGATAAATACACACCGCTGTTATCAGAAGTAAAGGAAAAAGCGGAAAAACACGGTCTGAACGTGGCGCTGTACGAATCGTTTGACGAATTTATCAAGCACGATATGGACGCGGTAGTCCTTGCGAATTACGCGACGGAACACGCGATCTACGCCGTAAAGTGCTTGTACGCGGGAAAGCACGTCTTATCAGAGGTGCTCCCGTGCGAGACCGTGGCGCAGGCTGTTGAACTTATCGAAGCCGTGGAGAAAACGGGTCTCGTTTACGCCTACGCGGAGAATTACTGCTATATGCTTCACACTTTTGAGATGTGGCAGAGATACAAAAAGGGCGATATCGGCACGGTAACGTACGGAGAGGGCGAATACATACACGACTGCGCGGGTATATGGCCGCAGATAACGTACGGAGAGCGCGATCACTGGAGAAACAATCTTTACTGCAACTATTACTGCACGCATTCCGTCGGTCCGCTTCTTGCAATGACCGGACTGCGCCCCGTTTCCGTCGTCGGTTTCGAATGTCCTCCGCCGGAGGAGATGAAGAGGCTCGGCGCGTATTTCGGCGCGGGGCTTGAAATGGTGAAGCTGGAAAACGGCGCCGTGCTCAAAAGCATACACGGTCACCTGAAACGCGAGCCGGGAAGCGTCAACTACGAGCTTTACGGCACGAAGGGAAGTATGGAGACCGGCAGAGTCGAGGGCACGCAGCCGCTTTACGTCTACCGCGAGGGCGAGCAGATCTGTCACGGCGAGTGGGAAAGCTACACGCCGGAGCTTAAGATAGAGGGAGAAATGGCAAGAAACCACGTCGGTCACGGCGGCTCGGACTTCTATCCCACGCATTTCTTTATTCAGAGGATCTTAGGCAGACCCGAGGGCAAGGAATGGACCATTGACGTATATACCGCCGTTTCAATGGGCTTATGCGGCATATTCGCATATCGCTCCGTGCTTGAGGGCGGCAAACCGATGCAGATACCCGACCTGCGCGACCCCGCAGTCCGCGAGGCTTACAGGCACGATAACAAATGCACGAATAAAGCCATAGCAAAAGGCGAAGACCTGCTCCCGAAAACCTCCTACGGCGAGGTCGATATACCGGACGAGGTATACGCGCACGTAAGACAGCTTTGGATAGACGGAAAACCGGGGGAATAATTAAGAATTCAGAATTAAGAAATAAGAATGCAGGGGCGACCGTTGGTCGCCCGCTTTTCAAATAATAAAGAATAAATAAGAAAGAATAAAGAATAAAGAATAAAGAATAAAAACCGGAGTCCCTACGGGACGAAATACTGTGGGTTTCCCACCCGTGAACCCCTAAAAACTCGTACCTCGTTTTCGGGAAATCACGGGCCCACGATCTCAAAAGAGATCGCGGGGCGCGAATTAAGAATTCAGAAGGGAGGCGCCGACACCTAACTCTAAACTCATAACTCTAAACTCATAACTTCCCCTCGTTCTGTCAATAATACCTATCGGGGGTGGTATTATGTATTTCAGGTCCGATATGGCAAAAGAAGTTCACGACAGGGTGATGAAGGAGTATTCAAAAGATCACGAGGGCTGCCCGGACGGGATAAGATACACGGAGCACGGCAGGGTCTGCACGGTAGAGATATTCAACGAAAACGGCGCAAAGCTGCTCGGCAAGCCCGTAGGCAGATACGTCACAGTAAACGTCGGCAAGATCTGGGAGACGGACGCGGACAATTTCAAAAAGTGCGCGGATACGTTATCCGGAGTCATAAAATCAATGGCGCGGACCGACGGGTGCGTTCTTGCCGTGGGTTTGGGCAACAGATACGTCACCGCGGACGCGCTCGGCCCGCTTGCGATAAAGCACGTCACGGCTACGCATCATATAAAAGACACGGACGTTTTTGAAAAAAGCGGCCTGGGCGACTGCGCGGCGCTGTCTCCCGGCGTGCTTTCACAGACCGGGATAGATGCGGCGGAGCAGATAAAAGCGGCGGCGGAGAAAATAAAGCCCACCATTATCATAATCATAGATTCGCTTGCGGCGGCGGGTATTGAAACGCTTTCCGCCTCTGTTCAGATAACGGATACCGGAATATCTCCCGGCTCCGGCGTCGGAAACGACAGAGGCGAGATGTCAGAGCTGACTCTCGGTGCGCCGGTGATAGCCGTAGGCGTGCCTACCGTGATAGACGCGGCGGCGCTTGTAAAAAACGGGAGTGATGAAGAATACAAAAGACTGAAAGGCTGCTACGTCTGCCCGAAGGACAGCGACAGGTCTGTCGGCGAACTTGCGAGACTTGTAGGATATTCCGTAAACCGCGTCTGCCATCCTTTTCTTACGTATGAGGATATGGCGTATATTTGACGCCTTCACCGAATAAAATTAAGTAAAAGGAAGGTGACAAATATGGACGCGAACAGGCTGTTTATGAAAATGAAAGACACGTCGGAGCAATCGTACAAAGCAAGGCAGAATCTTTATCTTTTGGGCAGGGCTTTTATAAAATACGTTGTTTTTCCGCTCGTTATATGCGCGGTGCTTGCCGGCGGAGTTTTTACCGCGGCGGATTCCGTAACGAAAGAGAAAACAAGCAGAAACGGGATGTTTTTGAAATTTGAAAAAGCCGAAAAATCAAGCAAAAGCAAAACGTCCCCGCCGGACGAAAACTGCGAGGACGTAAGAGATTATGACGAAGATCTGCTCCAAAGGCTTTACGAATTCGACGGCACGGCGGTGCCGGACGGGTACGTCGGCATAGTTCCCGTGTCGCTTTACAGAGAAGCGGACGAAGGCTGCGTTTACGTATCCGACGCGGGCGATAAAAAACAGATAGACGCCGAGCCTTATCTGCAAAAGCCGCTTGCAGTTACATACGAGGAAAGCGACGAATATCAGGTGCTTATAATACATACGCACGGAACGGAAGCGTTCTCGGCTGACGGCGCGTTTTACACCGAGCCGGGCTCGTACCCGAGATCGGCTGTAAAGGACGAAAACGTGGTGTGTTTAGGCGATATTTTTGAAGATATTTTCAACGCCGCCGGCATAAAAGCGCTGCATTGCGAGATACCGATAGATAAGGAATCTTATTCAAAAGCGTATTCAAACGCGGCGAAGATAATAAAGGAATATATAAAAAAGTACCCGACAATAAAATATATGTTCGATATACACAGGGACGCGATCGAGCTGTCAGACGGGTCAAAGGCGCGCATGGTCACGGCGGCTGACGGGCAGATCGCGGCGCAGCTCATGTTCGTCGTCGGCTCAGACAGACTTGAAGACGAAAACGTAAACTGGCGCGACAATTTGACTCTCGCGATAAAGCTGCAGTACGCGCTTGATGAAAAATACCCGGGATTAATGCGGCCGATAAATATAAAACAGGGCGCATTCAACCAGTATTATACGCCGCTGTCTGTACTGATCGAGGTCGGCTCGGATGGCAACAGCATAGTAGAAGCAAAACGCTCCGCAAAAATCCTCGCGGAGCAGATGGTGAAGACGATAATGGAGAATTAAGAATTCAGAATTCAGAATTCAGAGGGCGGCAACTCGGGGTTTCGCAGGTAGGGGAGACCGTTGGTCGTCCGTCTTAAAGAATAAATAATAAAGAATAAAGAATAAAGAATAAAAATCGGTGTCGGCAAAGCCGACAAATATGGTGGGTCCCCACCCCTCAAGCTCGGCTTCGCCGAGAACCCCCCATACCCCCCTGTCCCCTCCCTCAAAAGATTTGAGGGGGCGCGGCGGTCGGCGGGAGGGGAGACCACCTCCCTTACGGGTATCGCGTCCCGCAGGGACGTGAATTGCCTGCGGCGCATGAATTGTCGCTGACGCGAAATTTAAAGCGGGCGATCGATGATCGCCCGTACGATTATAACAACGCTTTTGCCGCTTTGCGTATGGCGGTGCTGCCGCCGTGCTCGGCGCAGTACGTCAGGTGTTCTTTTGCCTCTTTATCTCTGCCGGAATTTTTGCAGATATGATACAGACGGTAGTGCGCCGTGAGGATCGCGTCGTTGTCCGCTTTGAAGATGCCGGCGGCGGAAAGCAGACCGTTATAATAGCTCTCCTCCGTCTCCGCGTCGCCTTCCGCGGCGGCTTTTGACGTTTTTCTTACCGCGTCCGCCATTGCGTAAACGGTTGAGGACGTATCGTGCTTTTCGGCGTAGGCAAGCAGTCTGTCGCCCTCTTCGATATTGCCCTGCCTGTACTGCTCGTCCGCGGCGTAAACGGCGATCTTTCCTTTATATTTCGGCTTCATTTTCGCTTTCATCTCTTCGATCGCGAAGGCTCTGCCGACTCTGTCGTCGGTAAGGTCGTAAGCCGTATACAAAAGCTCCAGCATATCAAAACGCGGACGCGCGATGACGTATCCTTCGCCCCCGCTTTTTTCTTTATACATCTCAATATACTTTTTCGGCTGCAGGTCTTTTTTAACGAGCCGCGTACCCTCCGCAAACGGCTTTGATACGCCGTCCGCATATATGCCGATAAAGACAGCGACACCGGACAGGCACGTCATAATAACGCCCGCGGTGATCGACGGCGCGGGATTTATATCGCCTTTGCTTATATAATACGCGACGACGAACAGCGCGATGCCGATCAATAAAAGCAGCGACGCTATAAGCACCGTTTTGATAAGTGAAGAGCGTGATAAGAACATATTTAAACTCCGCCGAGCAGGGAAATGAGCCGCGTGTATATCAGCTCCGGATCATCCGAGAACGCGCCGGCGGCTTTTTTTGCCTGGTACATAGTATCAAACGTAAGCTCCATGTGCAGCAGCTTCATCTTTTTGCGTATGAGCGACATATCCACTCTGTAAGTCTTGTCTTCAAGCTCGGTGATCTTTATTTCCGTTTTTACGTCGCGAAACGATATGCGTTTCAGCGCCGCGCGCAAAGATCTGTCGTGTATATAGCCGGAAAGCTCGCTTTTAAGCGTTTTTTCGATAAACTCGCCGTCCTCGGTCACGGCGTAATTGCCGCTTTCGTCCTTACGTATGAGATTGTCGTTTTCAAGCGCGTCAAAAGCCTCTATGAAATTCATATTTGAAATAACGCCTTCATAAAGCGCAAGATCGTTTATATCGGAGTATGAGAGCGGATAGCCCACCTTCTGCATGATGCAGAGGATGTAAAGCTTTATATCGCCCGGATCGGTCAAAGGTATGACAGCCATAAAGACACCTTCCTTGCTTTAGTGTTTAATATTATATCATACCGCTTTGGATATTTCAAGCGTTAGATGTAAAAATACCTGTTTTTTTAAAAGCATGACTATAATTTTTGAAATTTTATGAAAAATATTTTTTAAAAACTATTGACATTTTTAAAAACTTGTATATAATAATTACTTGGAGCGGTATTCTCACCGTGAGGTGTGTTATCATACAAACCGTTCGGGGAGACAGGTTTATATGAATTCACAGCAGAAGAATGAAAAATTCGGACAACTGACGGCGGATTATGCCCCCCTTATAAAATCTCTTGTTTTCCGGTTCATGAGCACGTACGGAGTGCTCAAAGCAGATGAGGACGATCTTAATCAGGAAGCGCTTATAGCACTTTATTCGGCGGCGCTTTCATATAAAGAAGACAAGGGCGTCACCTTTGGATTGTACGCAAAGATCTGCATAGAAAACCGACTGACCACATACGCTAAAAAGATCACCAAGAATCCCGAGCCGCAGACCGAAAGTATTGATGATTGCTTTAACAACGGTATAAATGAGCTTGCTGCGGATATTGACGGGCAGCCTATTGACAGGGCGGCGTCAAAAGAGACCTGCGAAACGCTGAAAGAGCGTATAAAAGCGGAACTTACGGATTACGAATATAACGTTTTTATGAGTTATGCGGACGGCGCCTCGCCGTCGGAAATAGCAAAAAAGCTCAAAAGAGAGCCGAAATCCGTTTACAATACGCTGCAGAGAGCGCGGAAAAAGCTCAAAAAACTCACGTTGCAGTGAGCGCAAAAATAAAATCATGCGCTGCGATAAGCGCGGTTTATACACAATAAAGAAAGGAACAGCAATCACAATGTACGAGGACATCACATTAACCTGCAAAGACTGCGGTCAGGAGTTCGTTTTCACCGCACGTGAACAGGAATTCTATGCGGAAAAAGGCTTCCAGAACCAGCCTCAGAGATGCAAGGCGTGCCGCGATAAAAGAAAAGCGGCGGCAGGTGAGAACAGAGAGCTTTTTGAAACCGTTTGCTCAAAATGCGGCGGCGTAGCGAAGGTCCGTTT